>CAZUSQ010000087.1:1432-4839 GCA_964622655.1 uncultured Methanosarcinales archaeon | reverse complement strand
TATCGTCTATAAAATGATAGATTTATTGCTTTATAAGGGTTATGTTTTTGTATTTGTTTCTATATAGAAAATTTCAATATTGTAATTTAATCAAACTTTCTTTAATATGCACCTACTAATACTCATGTTGAAATTACAGTAAACGCACTTCTTTTTCTTTTTAGAGATATAAAAGTCCTTACCCTGGTATTTCATCCTGTTCTTGCACTTCGGGCATTGAAGAAGGAACATTTTAGTTTGGTAATTTAATTTGTTTTTTATAGATTTCAATTTTATTTCCTATAAATAAGCGACCCATGCGATTCTATGAGGTACAGTGGATGCCCAGCATACTTCTAACAATGGTAGCACAAACGGGTTACATCAAACACAAATGCTTAAAGATGTCGGTAAATCGCATAGCGATTTCCGATCATGCTCGGAAATCTTTGATTTCCGACAGGTCGTTCTCGTTTTTTTGATTTGATAATTTTTATTGATTTAATGTTTTTATTACTATTGAAAATTTTAATTTTATTATTGATTTTCCTCTTTTTCGCCTTGCATTATTTGTTGGACTTTTTCTTCAATTTTCTTTTGCATTTCAGGAGATACTTGTATGCCTCTGCTTTTCTTTTTTTGTTTTTTAACTTCAGGCTGCTGAACCAGCAGTGGAGTTTCCTGTGGTGCTGGTATTTGAGTCAATTTTTCACCAATTGCAACTTGTTCAACTTCTCCTACTTCAGCCTTTTCTTGATTTGGTTCATTCACTTCCACTACTTCCAGCTCAGTAACTTCAACACTAACTTTATGCTTATCTCCGGCAGTTTCTTCTGTCTTTGCTTCATAGACATCTACTGCAACCTCAAATTCCTCATCTAATTTGTCTAGAGTATCTATTTCTTTCCTTATTTTTTCATCTTCTTTTTTAAGTTCTTCTGCCCTTTTGTGCTGCTCTTCCTTTATTCTTTCCACCTCTTTTTCTTTTTCCTTAATTGCATTTGCTATGCTCCCAAAATCTTTAAACTTATCCTTAAGTTTTTCTTCTGTTAAGTCAAAATACTTGAAAAATTTATCAGTCAATTTAATCAAATTCGTCCTGCCATGCTTTTGCCTTGATATATATCCTGCTTTTTCGAGTTCAAGAAGATGATCATAAGCCTTATTTGTTCTTAGCTTAATTAAATCGGACTGCAAGATTGGATATTTAAATGCTATGACTGCGAGAGTTTCTAATACAGTTCTTGTGAGTTCTGTTTCAGTTACAATTTTCCTAACTACAGGTATCAAATGATCTCTTACAGTAAATTTCCAAATATCTCCCTCATCAACAAGCATTAAGCTTGATTGCTTGGCATCGTACTCATTCTGAAGCTCATGAAGCGACGCAAGAACATCTTCTTTTCCTGATCTGCAAAGTCTGCTTATCTCGTCCAGGCTCATCTTGTGTCCTGCAGAAAAAAGCACCGCTTCTACTTTGCTTTTCACGCTTGTTTTTTTAAGGTCTACCATCATGCCAATGTATACAAATCTTCTTCTTTTTTAATCTTGTTTTCCTTAAGTAATTTTTCCACAAAAATTTCAAGCTCTTTAATATCAACACCTGTTATTTTAGAAAGCTGCTCTAGAGATAATTTGCTCACTTTAAGGCAAATCATTACTGCATTATGCAAAATAGCATTCATATTATGCCTAAGAAATTCATTTTCCGCTTTTAATTGCTTAACAGTCATGTCAACATTATGAAGCCTTGATTGCAAATCATTAAGAAAGCCTGAAAGTTCCGCATTCGTCAACATTAAATGCTCTGGTTTTAGCACCTCAAGAGACGAAGGCATATATTCAAAGCAAAAACTTATTAGTTTCTTAGTGCCTTTTATAACCAAGTCGAGCTCAACAAACTTGCTGCACAGCTTTCCTTGTTCTTGTATATCTGAATACTCTTCTTTTAGAACAACAAGTTGTGAATCCTCTTTTATATGCTCAGTGTATTCTTTAATGGCCTTTTCAACATGTTCTTTTGGCTTGCCCAACACTTCAATTATAGTTCTGCATCTAATATGGGCATGCTGTCCATGTCCTTCTGTTTCCATGATTTTTCAGAAAGAATATGTGTTTATAAAGGTTTTTGAGAAATAAATTGGGAAAACTGTGCGAAACTTATATATATGCGCCGCTAAGAACCGCAAAGTATGAAAAACATAATGCATTGGTTTGCACCAAAAGATCAGGAATTCTTCGGAATTTTGGCAGAGCAATCAGAAAGTGCCTATGAAGCTATTAGGGAGTTGAAAAACTTTATTGATAGCTATTCGGACATTGACCGTAGCGAAAGAAAATCAAGAGCTCAATCTGTAAAAAAAATAGAGAACAGAGCTGATGACATTAAAAACAAGATTATAGAAAGATTGGATATGAGTACAAGAACTCCTTTAGATAAAGATGACATCAGAAAATTAGCACTGCTGCTTGAAGAAATTGTCGATTTGATAAATTCTGTAGTAGCACGATTTGTGATTCTAGGTATAGAGAGGATAGATAGCCACATACCAAAGCTAGTCAACTTGGATATGAACATTGTTGAGGAAATAAATAGAATAATCTTACATTTAAGAGAATTAAAGAGCATTGAAGAAAACTATTCAAAGATAAGCGATTTAGAGAACAAAGCAGATCTAGCTTACCATGAAGCTATGTCGGAATTATTCCACTTTTACAAGAATTCAATTGATATTATGAAGTATAAGGAAATTTATGAGCTTTTGGAGCAAATTGCTGATAAATGCAAGGACGTTGCAAACGCAGCTAAAAGCGTTATAACAAAGCACTCTTGATTATCTTTTCCAAATAAGTACAATGTTAAGTAAGATCGACAAACCTAAAACTAATATAACAACTAGATTCTTTGCTTTTTCACTGCTTGATTTATATGCAATGTCTAAGCCAATTGCTGACGCATTTGGTTCCATAAAGTAACAATTTGAATTATTTGCAATATCAAAAGCCTTTACATTTTCTATTTGTCCAATAGATTCTTCAGCTCCAAACTGATCTTTATTTACCGAATTACTACTTGTATTATTCATTGCTGGAGCAATGTTGACGTTTGATACTTCTTTGCGATCTTTATTAGCGCCATTTATGATAATTAGTTTTGAGACAATATTGTTTTCTGGTTTTATATCATCGCACTGAACTAAAATCTGAGAGTTTAGTCTGTAATTGCCCTCATTTAGGATTGAGCTATATTCCTTTGATGTTTTTTTTTTTTTTATTGACTCGTTATTCCATATTTTGTAGCTCTTGATGATATTACCATCAAAGGTTTCAATCTCAGCAGTGCCAGTTATATTTGTAGACTTTCCTTCATACCTAATGGCTTTTATCTTCCATATGAGTTTATCTTTTTTATATTCTACTCCGTCCAT
>CAZUSQ010000087.1:0-1422 GCA_964622655.1 uncultured Methanosarcinales archaeon | reverse complement strand
ATAATGATTTCTACGCCATAGTCACACTCTTCTTTTGCAAAGATAGTAAGAGATAGTACAACAGATGATAGAAGAATAAGAGCCATAATCTTCATTTTTCATGTATTAGTTCAGGCATTATATATTTTTTATGTAAAATTATTTTATAATTATCACTATTTAAGAATGCTAACAAAAGTTTTAATAAACGAGAGAAACAAAGTTTTCTGTATCTAGAAATACTATAGTGAGGGTAAAATAAATTTCATATTTATGGGGTGTTTACTGTGGGTTTTTTGAAATTCTTAAAGAGGGATAGGAAGAAAGAAGATGATTTAGATTTGCCACCCGCGCCTCCCGAATTTGAAACTGCAGTAGGGTCTGATTTTGTCACCGGTTTTGAGGCAGATTTAAGCAAGGATGTTCCAAATTTTTCTGAAATAAATGCTTCAGATTTAGATAAAGACATAGATAAATTGGAATTTCCTGAGTCTGATAATGTTTCAGATGTTAGCCGGGGTTATGAAATGCCTGAATTTCCAAGCTTTCCAGATATTGAAAAAAAAAGTGAAGAACCAAACATTCCCCTTGTAACAGCGCCTGGAATTTCCAAACCTTCAGAATTGCCTGAAACTCCATTATTTACTGAGGAGCTACCTCCAGTTAATCTCGATGAAACGAAAGTCCCTCCTAAAGCGAGGTTTTATCATGCACCGGCCTTAAAGTCTGCTCGTTATGCAGAACCTGATAAAACTGTTGATGTTGAAGAGATATCTAAATCTGGCAATGTAATATATGTTAGAGTTGATAAATTCAAGTCTGCCCTTGAGAATATTGGAACCATCAGAAGCAACTTTAGGAAATCTTATGAGGCGTTGGGTAAACTAGCGAATATTAAAAACGAAGAAGACAAGAACTTTGACAAGGTTAAACATTCACTTGAAGATCTGCAAAAGAAAGTTATTTTTATTGATAAAACTTTGTTTAAGGGTGATTAAAAATGAAGGATAGATCTGGCGCGCCAGTTTTTGTTAAAGTAGCAGAATACAGGGAAATAATAGACGTACTTGATATGATAAAGGCAAAAGTTAATGAAATTAGAGCAACGCTGGCAGATTTACATGATTTAAGGAGCCAAGAAGATGCTGAAGTTGCTAGATGGAATGAAACAATAAATGGTATAGAGAATAAAATAGAGAGCATAGATAAGATGATGTTTGAACCAGAAAATATGTGAATATGTGGTGAGAATTTGAAAGAGCAAAGCGATGATGCTTTTTTTGTGAAGATCAAGTCGCCAGAGGAATTAAGAAGGTATGTTCTTGAGACCTTAAAGAGCATACTCGAATCACTGCAAAAATCCGAAAAATTCAAACGAGTTAGGCAGGACAGGGCTGATAAGTTGCGTAAGGTAGCAGCGTTGATGAAAGAAACCAACAGAAT
>CAZUSQ010000086.1:0-4853 GCA_964622655.1 uncultured Methanosarcinales archaeon | reverse complement strand
ATTCACTTTTTCAATAATTTATAAATAATTTTAAAAACAAGCAAGCAAAATATCATAAATATGCCCAAATCAATCTCTTTTATAGGAACCGGGAAAATGGCAACTGCCTTGATTAGCTGTATCCATAAAAGCAAATTAGCAATATCTGTTATTGCAAGCGACCGAAAAGATGAAAATTTGAGGAATATTAAATCAAAATTTAAAATCAAAATAACAACAGATAACAAAGAAGCGGTTAGAAATTCCGATATTGTGTTTATCTGCGTAAAACCCCAAGACATGGATATTGTTCTTAATGAAATAAAAGCTATCGTCAAAAATCAATTAATTGTTTCGATAGCAGCAGGAATTAAAATAAAACACATAGAAGAAGTTCTGGGCAAAAGACGAGTAATTAGAGTGATGCCAAACATAAATTGCCTAGTGGGAGAAATGGCAGCTGGTTTTTCAGCAGGAAAATATGCAACAAAAGAAGATATTAAAGAAGTTTCAATAATATTGGAAGCTGCAGGATCGTCATTCTTCATAAAAGAAGACTTGATTGACGCTTTATCAGTTGTAAGCGGCGCAGGACCTGCATTTTTCGCTTATTTCATAAAAGCTATTGCAAAAGCAGGAATTAAAAAAGGTCTTCCAAAAGAAATGGCTTATAAATTAGCTGCAAAAACTGCATTGGGAACTGGAAAACTTATGTTGGAAAAAGACCTAAATCCAGATGAAGTTATAAAAATGGTGGCATCTAAAAAAGGTGTTACATTAGCTGGATTAACTGTTCTGAATCAGAATAATGTAGACAAAATCCTAGAAAAAACAATTCAAGCTGCTATCAAGAGAAGCAGGGAATTAGGAAAATGATTTAGTTTAGGCAGCTTTATTTATTTTTAATATAATATGATCCTTATCCGGTACAGATACATGTACTTCTTCTCCAGCCTTTAATTCTAAACTTTCAACAACATTCTTATTAAAATACATCCCCAACCTGCCTTGCGATAATTTTATTATTTTCTGCTTGATTTTTAAATGTGTTTCTTTGGTTTTCAATTCTTTAACCACCTTGACTGCTGATTTTTCTTCGAATTCAATATAATCGCACTTGGTGCATTGATAGCTAACTGCTTTCTGTTCAGCTCCTTCAACACTAACTTCAACTTTGCGAAGATTTGAATTACATTTTGGGCATCTCATACTACTCACCTTTTCCTCTTTGCATTGATAACATAAAGCACTTTATTTTTAAGTTCCATTAAAATATAGTATTTGTCTGCTTCAATTTCGTATTTATTGTCTTTCTTTTTGATAATCTTTGATGACTTGAAAATGACTTCAATGACTGCGCTCTACGAGACGTCTTGTTCATGATTATCTATGTAATGTTGGGTTTTCTTAATCTCTGTAAAATAGACCATACATATTCACATCTTTTTGACTATAAAGAAGAAGTCTTTTATACTATATAAATTTTGTGATTGTCTCTATTCGTTTTTCAAAAGCTTTAAGTATTTGGTTAGTGAAACAATTGATTATATGAAAAATGAATTGTTAAAACAAGTAAGACTGGCGAAAGAAGCATCGATTAAGTTAGCTGCACTGCCAACAACTGTTAAGAATAAAGCATTGCTTAAAATTGCATCTGCAATTAGAAACAATTCAAAATTAATAATTAACGCGAATAAAAAAGACTTAGAAGCGGCTAATAAATCAAAATTAAATAAAGTGTTAGTTGATAGATTATTGGTTAACGAACGAAAGATCCATGAAATAATTGAAGAAATTGAAGGTGTTGCAAAATTAGAAGACCCTGTTGGAAAAACCCTATCCCAAATCGAATTAGACAAAGGATTGATGCTTTATAAAGTTACATGCCCAATAGGTGTAATTGGAGCAATATTTGAGTCAAGACCAGATGCTGTTACGCAAATCAGCTCCTTATGCATCAAATCTGGCAATGCAGTTATATTGAAAGGTGGCTCTGAAGCATTAAATTCGACTAGAATCCTTGTTAAAATAATATCACAAGTAGCAGAAAAAAATGGACTTCCGAGAGGAGCTGTTCAGATTATTGAAACAAGAAAGCAAGTATCTGATTTGCTTCAGTTGCATGATTATATTGATTTGATTATACCAAGAGGCAGCAATGCTTTTGTAAAATATGTTCAAGAACACACAAAAATACCTGTTCTTGGTCATTCAGAAGGAATCTGCCACGTTTACGTTGACAAAGATGCCGATATTAGAAAGGCTATTAACATAAGTTTTGATGCAAAATGCCAGTACCCTGCAGTTTGCAATGCAATGGAAACATTGCTTGTACATAAAGATATCGCAAAAAAATTCTTGCCAAAAATGATTGAAAAATTTAAAAAAGCAAATGTTGAAATGAGGGGGGACGAAAGAACAAGAAAGATTGTAAGAAATATAAAATCAGCAACAGAAACAGACTGGTCTATAGAATACAATGATTTGATATTATCTATAAAGATCGTAAATGATTTATATGAATCAATAAATCATATCAATAAATACAGCTCAAACCATACAGATGCAATTGTAACTGAAAACAAGAAGAATGCAGAGAAATTCATGAATCTTGTTGATTCTTCATCAGTAATATGGAATGCTTCAACGCGATTTGCTGACGGCTTTAGATATGGAAAAGGAGCTGAAGTTGGAATAAGCACTGCAAAAATACATGCCCGAGGTCCAGTTGGATTAGATGGCTTGATTATATATAAATACAAACTGGTAGGAAAAGGCCATATTGTAAGAGATTATGTTGGAAAGAACAAAAGAAAATTTAGACACAAAGTTATTAAGAATTTGAGGTAAGTGTATCTACAATTAAAATGAGAAACCTAAAGTCAAATCGAGTTGTAATAAAAATAGGCACAAATACTTTGACAAATAGAAACGGAACTCTAGATTTGAAAATAATACAAAACTTAGTCCTACAAATTGCTAAAATAAAGAATAGCAGAGACATTATTATAATCACAAGCGGTGCAATAGGGGCCGGAATGCAGGAATTGAACTTAAAAGAAAAGCCAAAAGATGTAATAGGCAAACAGGTATGCGCTGCTATTGGCCAGGGCATTCTAATGGCTAATTATCATTCTTTATTTAGCAAATACAAAATCAAAATAGCGCAAATATTGCTTACTTATCGGGATTTGTCTCATAAAGAAACTTATAAGAATCTTGAAAACAGCCTAAACAAGCTATTCAAACTTGGAGTAATTCCAATTATAAATGAAAATGATCCTATTTCTATCAATGAAATTGGGCCTTCTTTTGGGGACAATGACAACTTGTCGGCAATGATTGCAAGCAAAATAAAAGCAGACTTATTGGTTATATTAACTAATGTTGATGGTTTATTTAATAAGAATCCAAATGAAAAGGATGCAGTTTTAGTCAGAGAAGTTAATAATATCGACTGGAAAATAGAGTCGATGGCTAGAGGCTCGAGCGGACTTGGCATAGGCGGAATGAAAACAAAGATACAGGCTGCAAAAACCGCTACAAAAGCCGGAACAACTGTTGTTATAGCGAATGGTAGGAAAGCTGATGTGTTGTCAAAGATAATTATCAATGAAGATACTGGTACAATTTTTTATCCAAAATAAATCCTATAGAAAACTTTTTATAGGAACATCGAAGAAAATCTCATATGCCTGCTGCAACTTATCCTTTTAGGTATTACGGATTTCTGCCAGAATCTACTTTGACTACAAAAATAAGAGAAGAAAGCTGGGATCTTGAGAGATTATTTCCTGCCTTCAGACAAACTAAATCAGAGCTTATACAGTTTAGTAGAAATATAAAACCTGAGCAAAGTGATATTGAACAGCTTCAGCACTCGATAGCAATGCTTGCAACTGAAATAACTAAAGGCATAAAAGATATGAAGTTGATTAATTTCTGCGATAGCGCATTGTTTTATCTTTACTTTAGGATGCTTCACCATGCTCTTGGATTGTGTGAGACAGAGGAAGCTAGATTAAGAGATGAAGAGAGTAAAACAGCAGTACCAAAAAGTGCAAGACCTGAAGAAATAAGAAATGCTAAGAGGGCTCTTCAAGATAAAATAAAACAATACGAAATAGTAATTCATGGATTAGGCGTTGGAGAAAAGGAATTGAGAAAAGCTGCAGCACATCTGCTGAATAAACTAAGAAAGCTAAAGTGGAAAACAGAAAAGCAAGCTCAACACGAGTTTTCTTTGTCTAAAATCACGTTCAGAAGCCTTGAAAACCTCAACAGAAAGATTAAAGTTGAAGCTATGAAAGTAAAAAATATAGTTCCGCATAAAGTATTTCTTATGAGGAGAATTCAAAAAAAAATAAGTAGTGAAGATATTGTAATGCTTGCAAAGCTTCTCTCAGAATCAATTGACAGAGTAAGCAAAGATGTAGCTTATTCCTCAAAACTTATTGCTGACTTTGACGATGAGTTTGAACGGCTGAAAGCAGTTGTAGAAAGACTTAAAAAGTCTTTGAATATTAAAAACATAACAGAGCCATGGGATAGAGCAGTTGTCTATGTTGAAAAGGAAATAGACAGAGACTTAATGCAGATTTTCAGAAATATGTTTGTTGAATATAAGTATATCAGTGCTAGAATGCCAAAACCTGCATAAAAAAAGGTGATAAAATAAAATTTTTAAGGTATGAAATTACATTAGATAAGAATTTATCAATCCAAGACCTATGCAACGCATAGGTAAACTAGGTAACCCTCATAGACAGTATTGCCATCTTTCCCAACAATCAAGTACTACACAAGTTAGCTGGGTAAATGCGTGCGAGAACGCTCGAGATGCTTGCGAGTAAGCTCGCAAGCTCGCTTACAAC
>CAZUSQ010000085.1:0-4887 GCA_964622655.1 uncultured Methanosarcinales archaeon | reverse complement strand
GGGAATTGCACCCACACCTCATCCGTGACAAGGGATGTATTCTGCTGTTGAACTATGGCGGCTATTCACTTTTTCTAATATAGCAAGAACTTGCCCTTTAAATATTTCAGCCAAGCATGTCCAGTGGGTAGTGGCACAGAATTATAGTATAGCATAAGGCTTCATTTTTAACCTTATAGCTTCCTCAATATTCTTCTCATCTTCAGAAGTAATGTAAATATTCTTCTTCTTGTGCTTCTCATATTGTTTTATCTTGGCTTTCATGACTTTCTGATATTCTTTGATGTAGTCGTAAGGATGATTGTCTATATATAAGTCAAGCTTTGGTATATAGAACGATGCTCTAAAATCATCTTTGTCTGCCCATGTGGCAACTGTATTGTATTGGAACAATAAATTATTATCAAACAGAAAATTAGCAATCTCAACCTCTGCTCTTGTTCTAACTAAATGTCCTGTCTTTGTTTTGAAAGTTGGCTCTGCACTTTCAAGTCTTTCCATTATTTCAGATGCTTTTACTTGTATGCCTTTTTCTCTTTTAATTTCATCAAATAACGGTATGTTTTCCTTGTTTTCATAATTCTTGTTTAAGTTTATAACATTGTCAAATGACTGAACAGAATCTTTTATCTTACCCATCAAAACTTCCATATGCCCTTTGTTGTACCATGCCTCTGAATGATTTCTGTCAAGCTCTGCAGCTTGATTAAAGCATTCATGAGCAAGCTTTATGTAACTCTTTTTTTGGTCCTCTTTTCTGTACTCTTCAATCTTTTTGTCGCTTATTTCCCAATCAGTATCCATAGAAATTCTATAAGCCCCTGCTCTGTATCTACCTTCAACAAATAATTTTTTCCTGTAGTAAGTGCTTCCTTTGCCCATTAATGCCCTTACCTTATTTTCATCATCTGCCATTTCTATTTGTAATGATTTATTAAAATAATTTATAGCTTCATCAAAATTATCAAGGTAAGAAAAGCAAGCTGCCATGTTGTAGTTGCACTTAAACAAGAATTCAGCAGCATTCTTAAACAAGTCTTGCTCATTGCCTTTGTATGGATAGAATTCAAGAGCTTTATTGTATTCTTCAATTGCAGTTTGGTATTGCTTTAGTTGAGCTAACCTGTCAGCCTCTCTCTTTAGCTCTTCTGCCTTGCGCATCTCCTCAGTTTCTTTAAAAGATTCTGATTGCTCCTTTTCCCTTCTTCTATCCTCACGTCTCTTTTTCTGGTTTTCAAAGAATCTTTTAATACTGCTAATTACCATTTCAGAGTAATTTAAGCTAGTAGGAGGTATTTAAATTTTGCCCTTTTTAGAAATGAAACAAAAAAGAATTAGAAGAGTTCTTCTTTTAATACTGCTTTTTCCAAACTTGCCTTTTTTGCGCCATACGCTAATGTAATGAGGAAAGCAAGCATGAACGCGAGGGCAGGCATTCCCATATTTACTGTAGGATTCCATAAGCAACAATCATCATAATGATACCAAAAAATGATGCAGGTCTAGTCAAAACACCCGTCACTAAAGACAATCCGATCATGTTTTCAAAAACACCAGCATACCAAATCAATGTCCCAAAAACAGCAGGTCCACCAGGCATGCCCCATAATCCAAACAATTTTTGTATGCCTAACATAAGAAATAACGCACCAATTCCTATGCGAAAAATCACGTATAGATAGTCACTATATTTTGTTTTGAAATAAGCCATAGTGTTCTCACTCCTTGTATTTTCAGTATTGGGATTGGGTATATAAAGATTAGTGCGACACTACCAAAAATCCATAAATTTAAAAATAAAGATTAGTTAATAATTCACATGGATCACGAAAAACAGCTTAAAAAGGCAAAAACCATTGCAGATATATTTGAAATTGCAAAAGATATGGTTAGAGAATACCTTGGAATAGATCAAGCTGGCTTGATGGTTGGCATTTCTGACTTAGGTGCTCATAGCCATGGATTTATAGGTGCTTTCTACTCACTTGATGCTAATACAATAATCATTAACAAAAGACCTTTGGCAAGATTGTTGCAGACAAATCCTTCTATATACAATTATTATCTTTTCAACATTATGCTGCATGAATACATACATTCAATTGGCTCTTTTGATGAAGCTCAAACAAGACAGCTTGTTTATGAAGTAAGCAATAATTATTTTGGGTCAAGTCATGTAGTTACACAATTAGCTTCAAACATTGGAAAATTCATTCCAAACTTGACATATCCAAGTGCAGGCTTTCAACCACCACAAGATTTAAATATAGAGTTTGTTAAAGGGATTGACAGGAAGAACACTAACTATATAGGTTAAAATGGACAAAAACCAATCTTTAATGCTAGCAGCTGTTGTTTTTGGGCTTATAGCTTTATTGCATTTGCTAAGGTCTATTTTCAGCTGGCCTGCAAGAATAGCAAATTTTGATGTTCCATTATGGCTAAGCTATATTGCTGTTGTTGCTGCTGGATATTTGTCTTGGCATATGTACAGCTCAAGTAGGAAATAAAGTAATGTAAGCCTAGTTCTTCCATCCATATGCATTGATGTATTCTCCCAACCCTTGTATTTCTCTTGAGAGAGGAGGCAGCCATTGTCCTATATATTCTCTAGTCCATACAGCTCCGCTTTTATCATCAAGAGGGGCAAATTTGTAAATGTAATAATCAACCTTTATATATTTTGGTGGCTTGTCTGGAAAGGGGTTGTTCGCCAATAAGCTTAAAGCATCTTTGTCATTATCTAATAATTTCCAAATCAAATGTATAAGCCATGGATTATGCTCTGGCCTTTGCATTGCAGCAAACCAAATCTGCCAGTCAATTCTTGGCTGATAAGGAGCAATTATTGGTAATTTTCTATAAGGATCCGTTGGTTTTGCCTTAAACTCATAAGCCTTCCATTTTGTTTCTTGTGTTATAATGTTGTCATTAGTTCCCTCTATTACAAGCTCTCCTCTCATTTTGCCAACAGAACCAAATGCACCATAAGTATTCACAAGGTTCCATTGATTAAAGGAAGTGTTCATTATTTGTCTTGAAGAAAGAAGGTTCTGCACAACTGGAATGCTAAGCCATACTATAAGTATTACTAAAGCCCATGCTATAAATTTTTGAGGTTTATAAAAACGCTTATGCGCAGTTGCAAATTCAGCTTTGTTTATTATCCATTTTGGCATTATTTTTCTGAAAAAATTGTCGTCAAAGCAAGCAATAATCGGCACTATTGTAATCCAATTAAGAAATGACAAATTGCCGCTCAGGATTAGAATAAACTGGAACGAAATCATCAAAATGCCTGCTATGTATCTTGCTATTTGCGGGTAGAATGCAAACCAAGGAACTACCAATTCAACAAAATGATTCCATAGCACTCCAAGCTTATGAAACCATTTTGGCATGAAATGAAAGTATGGGCTTAAAGGGTTTGGAATTGGCTGTGTTTCATAATGGTAATATAAGCAAGTTAAATCTCTCCAACAAGAATCAGCCCTTATTTTGATAAGCCCAGCACCCAGATAAATTCTAAATGCAAGCCATCTGAAAAGCCATATCACAGCTTTTGGAGGAGCTGTTTTTGGAAAAGGTTTCATGTCAAGCAAAGGGCATAAAAATACTGCAAGAAAACCTGTTTCAAGCAATTGAATTTCCCAACCATAGCCATAGAATAATTGCCCTATATGGACAAAAGACATGTAAAGAAACCATAGAACAACCATTATCGGCACATTTGCAAAACCAATCATAACAACAAAAGACAATAAAACACCAAACCATGACAAGATTAGAAGCATGTTGTCTGAAATTTTAAACCAGAATATTGTTGGCAGATTAAAGAATGCATCCAATTTTGAATCAAACCTAAAAGTTTCAAGGAAATTCTTTGCAGGCAATAAGCCATTTTCTCCGATTAATGGAATTACTTGAGTTGCTAATGAGAGAAAAGCGAAAAAATAAACAAAACCGAGCAATCTTAAAAGGACAAACCTTGTAATGAAATATTCTGGCTTTTGTTTTGGATTAAGCCATTTAAGTTTTAACATAAAAAGGTTAGTTTAAAAGAAGGATATAAAATTATCTAAAATTCATTCTCCAACAACCTTCACCATAACCCTCTTTTTTCTCTGCCCATCAAATTCAGCATAGAAGATTTGCTCCCAAGGGCCAAAGTCAAGCTTTCCATTTGTAACTGCAACAACAACTTCCCTGCCCATTATTGTGCGCATTAAATGTGCATAAGCATTGTCTTCTCCTGTTAAATTATGCTTGTAAGCCTTTTTTACATCAACAAGCTTATGCAACCATTCCTGAAAATCTTGAATTAAACCAGATTCATTGTCATTAATAAAGACAGAAGCTGTTATATGCATTGCATTAACTAAAACAAAGCCTTCCTTAACGCCGCTTTTTTTGACTGCATCTTCTACTTTATCCGTTATATTGATAAATTCTATTCTTTTTGAAGTGTTAAACCATAAATGTTCTGTGTAGGATTTCATTCAATTCACTTTCTTAATTTTTTAAATACAAAAATACCTATAATAATTCCAACAATAAACATAATAAAAACTAAAATTATTACTTCTATTGTCAAAAAAGGAGATCTTGCACCAGCAGCTGCATTTGTAAGCTCTGCACCGCTAATTTGAGTCATTTTTGGTATATCATTTAAACCATAAATACAAAGCTCTCCTGTTGGCAATGAGCAGAATTTTTCAGCAGGGCAATTGACTAAAATTTGTTGCTTTATACCTGTGCCGCATTCAACTCCAGCTTCTTTTAGAATTTGTAATACAATGTCAGGGTATTTTGAAATAAGTTCTGGCATAATTGCTGTTTATTTTTAATGTTTATAAATTTTCTTTTAAGGCAAATTATTAACATTAG
>CAZUSQ010000084.1:3352-4898 GCA_964622655.1 uncultured Methanosarcinales archaeon | reverse complement strand
GGGTGCTTACAGAAAGCTCAGATAATGCTAGAGAGCTCTATAACCAAAGCAGATATGGTGAATTGCTTGATGATGGTAGAATCCAGCTTTCTTTGATAGAATCGCTTTATTTGATTGAAAAGAAAAGAGCAATTGTTTATGATTCAAGAAACAAGGAAATAAATTTTGAGAGCTTTTTAAAAAAAGCACAGAAAGCTGAGCCAAATTTTTGGGTTAGATATTGTGTTTTCAAAGACATAAGGAATAGAGGGTATATTATTAAAACAGCTTTGAAATTTGGAGCTGATTTTAGGATTTATGACAGAGGTGTTAAGCCAGGCGAAGATCATGCAAGATGGGTTGTTTTTCCTGTTCATGAAGGTTCTACTTTGACATGGTACGAGTTTGCAGCTAAAAATAGGGTAGCACATTCTACGAAGAAGAGGTTATTAATAGGTATTGTAGATGCAGAAAATGATTTGACCTATTACGAAATAAAATGGTTAAGACCTTAAAAACATCAAAACATATATAAAATCTCATTCTTTAGTTTACTTTATGGAAATAAGAGAGAGAATTGTTGAAATTGTAAAGACAAAAGGACCTGTTCTGCCTGTCCAGATTGCTAAAGAAATAGGAAGCAACATTTTGATGGCAAGCGCTCATCTTGCAGAACTTACTGCAAGCAACAGACTTAAGATTTCTACAATAAAAGTAGGCGGTTCTCCATTATATTATTTATCTGGACAAGAGTCAATGCTACAAAAATTTGTTGGGAATATGAATGACAAAGAAAAGAAAGCTTTTGATTTGTTAAGTCAAAATAAGATACTTAGAGATACTGAGCAAGAGCCTGTTATAAGAGTTGCATTGAGAGAAATAAAAGATTTTGCAATACCGTTGAATGTAAATTACAATAATAACAGAGAAATTTTCTGGAAATGGTATTTAACAAACAATGAAGAAGCAGAGCAATTAATCAAACAAAGGTTAGAGATTGTTGAGAAACCAATAGAAAAGAAAATTGAGCAGACAGTTCAAAAACAAGAATTACAACAAAAAATTGAAGAAAAACCAATAGAAGCAATTAAAAAAGAGGTAAAGGAGAAGCCAAAAGCTAGAAAATATAAACCTAGAGAAAAAGAAGATGGTTTTTTGAAAGAAATAATGAAATTTTTTGAAAAGAATAAAATAAGTATGATTAGTTCTGAAATAATAAAAAGAAATTCTGAAATTGATTTTATTGTTGAGATTCCAAGTGTTGTTGGGAATCTGCAATATTATTGCAAAGCTAGGAACAAAAAGAGAATAAGCGATTCTGATTTGAGCAGTGCATATGTCAAAGGGCAATTGAAAAGACTACCTGTCTTAGTTATTTCTCCTGGTGATTTATCTAATAAAGCTCAAGAAATTATAGGAAAGGAATTAAACAATTTAACCTTTAAAAAGATATAAAATGGGAGTAGCTTTAACTGAGTTGTTGGTGATTAAAGAAATAGATATAGAATTCTTGCACAATAAAGTTCTTGTTGTAGATGCTCCAATGTGGCTTTATCAGTTTTTAAGT
>CAZUSQ010000084.1:0-3342 GCA_964622655.1 uncultured Methanosarcinales archaeon | reverse complement strand
ACGGCACTTTACTTATGGACTCAAAAGGGAATGTAAGTTCTCATTTAATAGGATTGTTTACAAGGGTTTCTAATTTAATGCAACAAAATATAAAGCTTGCTTTTGTTTTTGACGGAGAGCCGCCAAAGTTAAAGCATATTACACTTGAAAAGAGAAAAAAAATAAAGCTAGAGGCTGAAAAGAAATTTGAACAAGCAAAAGAAAAAGCAGATGAAGAGCTTATGAAGAAATACGCTGCTAGAACATCAAGGTTAACAGATGAAATGATAGATGAAGCAAAAAATCTAATAAATGCATTTGGATTGCCTGTAATTGATGCTCCTTCTGAAGCAGAGGCACAAGCTTCGCTTATTGTAAAAAATAATGATGCTTTTGCTTTAGCAACAAATGATGCAGATGCCTTGCTTTTTGAAGCACCTAAAATAGTGAGAAATTTAAATATGGCAGGCAAGAAGAAGAGAAAAGACAAGTTAAGTTTTGAAACAATAACTCCAGATATAATAGACTTGAAAGAGAATTTGCATCATTTAGGAATTAACCAAGAACAGCTAATTGCTTTAGCAATGCTAATTGGTACAGACTACAATAGTGGCGGTATCAAAGGCATTGGCCCTAAAACAGCATTGAAGATGATAAAAAAATTTGGCAATAATTTTGAAGTTTTATTTAGAGAAACGAAATGGAACGATTTTTTTGATTTTTCTTGGCAAGAAGTATTTGATTTAATAAAAAATATGCCTGTGGACAAGCATTATAATTTAAAATGGAAAGATGTTGATGAAGATAAAATAATGAAATTGTTAGTTGATAAGCATGATTTTTCTGAAGAAAGAGTAATGAATCAGATTGAAGGATTAGTGAAAGAAAAAGACAAGAAAAGCCAAAAAGGATTGGGAGAGTTTTTTGGATGAATATGAAACAAAACCTCAAATACTACCTAAAAAATAAACTAAGCAATAAAGAACTAAAACTTGTTACTTCTTCTTTTGATGTTGTAGGTGATATTCTAATTTTTTAAAAAAATCAAAAAAAATAAATAAAAAAAGAAAAGTTAATTGGACAAACAATTCTTGAAAATTATCATCACATTAAAACAGTTCTTAAAAAAACAAAAAAATATTCTGGAAGATTTAGAACACCAAAATTAAAGGTTATTACTGGCGAAAAAAGAAAGGAAACAATATGCAAGGAAAATAATGTTTTCATTAAACTTGATGTTGAAAAGGTTTATTTCTCACCTAGAATGTCAAGTGAAAGGAAAAGGATTGTAGATTTAATTAAACCAAATGAATCTGTTTTAGTTATGTTTAGTGGTTCAGGAGTTTATCCATTAGTTATTGCCAAAAATTCAAAATGCAAGGAAGTTTATGGTATTGAAATTAATCCAATTGCACATAAATATGCATTAGAAAATATTAAAAAAAATAAATTGGAAAATAAAATTGAACTATTTCTTGGAGATGTCAAAAAAATAATGCCAAAATTAAACAAAAGATTTGACAGAATATTAATGCCATTGCCTAAAGGGGGAGAAGATTTTTTGAATTTAACATTAAAATATATTAAAAACAAAGGAATTATTCATTTCTATGATTTTGAGCATGAAGATGAAATCTATAAAGCAGAAGAAAAAGTTAGAAATGCTTGTAATAAGTCAAATAAAAAATTCAAAATTTTAAAAACAATCAAATGTGGCCAATATTCCCCAAGGTTTTATCGAGTTTGCGTTGATTTTGAAGTATTTTAGTTTAGTTTATTGTTAATTATTTATACTTCTACCTTGGGGTTATTGGCACTTGAATTTAAATACCACCTCCATTTTATTTGTCCTCAAAATCCTCCATAGTGTTTAATTCTAAAACACTAATCTCAAGTTCTTTCTTCTCTTTCATAGGAATTTGGGTAAGACACAACAATATATAAAAGATTGTGGTGATACCTAATCACCATAAAATTTAAATAACTGAATGTATTTGACAATTATATGAATACACAAATATTTCAACTAATAGGTTTAACTTATAACGAGACTAAAGTATATTTGACATTACTTGATCTTGGCAAAGCTCATGCTGGGGAAATAACTGAAAAATCCGGAATTCATAGAAGGAATGTTTATGATGCGCTTGCAAGATTAATGGAAAAGGGCTTGGTTAGCTTTGTGATTGTCAATAATAGAAAATTATTCTCTCCTGCAAATCCTAGAAGATTTCTTGAGCTAATAGATGAGAAAAAATTTGAACTTGATAGCACAAAAAATGAATTTAGTAAGATGATACCAGAACTGGAATTAAAAACTAGATTAAAAGAACGACATGACGTTAGATTCTATAAGGGTGTTGAAGGTCTAAAAACAGTTTTTGAGAGCATAATAAGAACTGACCAAAACTACATTGGCTATGGACCTGGTCACCAGCTTGAAAAAATCCTTAAGCACTATTTTAAGCATTTTGTTAATAAGCGATTAAAGGCAAAAATAAAGATTAAGCTTATTTATGATGAAGCATCTAGGATGTATATTAAAAAAAATCCGCTTAGTGAAATAAGATATTTACCTAACGAGTATAGCTCACATGCAGCATTGAGGATTTATGGCAATAAGGTTGCTATAATGCTTCTTTCAGAAAAAGAACCAATTGCAATTGTTATCGAAAACAAGGCAATTGCAGATGGGTACAGAAAATATTTTGAAGTAATGTGGAAAGCTGCAAAGTCATAAAGATTTAAAAATAAACATCATTTATTTACCTTGGTACACGCAATGATTGCATGAACACCCTAGGAGCAAATGCTATGACTTACGGTAGTAACTGCTGAGCGTGTACCTTATTAAAATAAACAAAATGGCACAAACATACGCTTATTTTGTCTTAATATTGTTAGCATGGGGCTTATGGGGATTTTTAGGTAAGTATGCCTTGGGATATATTAGCCCATTATCTTTAATATTGTTTGAAACAATTGGAGCTATAGTTGTTCAGTTAATTGTATTAATATTTTTATATTACTCAAAATACAGATTTGATACAAACCCGATTGGCATTTCAATTGCTATGCTAGTTGCTTTTTTTGGTGTTATAGGCACAATACTTTTTTTCTTTACATTATCAAAAACTAAAGCATCTATCTTAGTGCCTTTAACAGCACTCTATCCTGTTATAACGATTATTCTTAGCTTTATCCTCCTTAAAGAAAGAGTAACTTTAACTCAAGGGATTGGTATTGTTTTGGCTATTATTGCTAGTGTTTTGTTATCAATTTAACCGAACATTCCAATATAATCCTTTCCTTCTGCTTTTTCTTCTTCTTTAACCTTATCAATTGCTTTCAAGAAATCTTCTT
>CAZUSQ010000083.1:0-4918 GCA_964622655.1 uncultured Methanosarcinales archaeon | reverse complement strand
TAGTCTTTAGATTTTACTTACAAAATATATATATTTTCTTATATCTTATTATTTTATTTGAATAAACATTTGAATAGTTATTTGAATGGAGCTTGATAGAGGAATTTCTACTAATTATGCCAAATTCAATTAGTTAAGAGGTACAGTATACATATTTTTAGAGTGTGGCTATAATTTGAATTATTTTTATAGTTGTTATTATAGTAATAGAAATTAGCGCATCATAAAAACTTAAAATAAATATATCAAGTATTTGTGAAATTGTTATTATCAAAAATATATATGCTAATAGTTATTATAAAATATATAAATAATAGAGTAAATACTATGAACAAAGCTATGTTTGCTTAAATAAAGAATATAATATCTATAGTTGTTATGGCACATATAATAGTAATTATGGAGACAACATAAAAACAGGATTTATTCTAGATTAAATTTAATATGGTAGCTAATTCTTTAAATAGGCTATGAACTTTATTTTTCTTATAAATTATTTAATAATACTTATAAAATATAAATTCATTTGAATAAATATTTGAATGTTCATTTGAATGGAAGAAAAAAGCACTTATTTAGCTGTAATGCCTTAGTTGGCAATATTATTCTGAAATTACTTATACAACAAAATAGAATAGTAGTTATAAAATGTATATTGACCATGGCAGACACACCAACCACATCTATAAGCAAGAAGTTTCATGAATGGCTCAAGAGCAAAGGAGGTAAAGGAAGTGTCTATGTGGAAAAAGACATCATTAAAAGAATTCCTAAGCCATCGGCCTTGCAAGAGCTTGGAGTCCATGCAGAAGCAATAGAAGAAAAAAACTAAGCTTAAACTTAAAGATTTTCTATTTTGTTTAACAAAATTGTATAAAATCGAAAGGTTTAAATATTAATTACTTACATGATATAAGTTTATGGTAGTAAAAGATATATTAAAATTCATTAATCTATACTTATATGATATTAATATCAAATTAAGCTCTGGCACTAAATTTGGATCTTGCAGTCACTAGCTAATTCTCAGCTGTAAATCTTTGGGGAGTTTAGTGTTTTAGAAAAATGGAAAAATTTATTTTGAGATTTAATGAGACGAGTTTTTATTATTTATACTTATATAAGTTATATATATACCTATATAATATATTTAATACTTATAAAATATTCTTAAAAACTTACAAGATATTTAAAACTTGTATAAAAATAGTACACTCCTATAGAAATTACTTAAATAATATGTTAAAATACTTATTTAATATAGAAAGAACTTATAAAATATATAAATTTACTTATATAATATTAATATAATGCCAACAAAAGAGGAGCTATTTGAAAAAAAGCTTTTAGATACGTTAAACTATCTCAAAGAGCAAGGGATTACACCACAAGAGATAATTGAGCTAGTAAACAAAATATTAAAAGTTCCAGTCAAAGAAGAAATCAAAGTTCCTATTTCTGTTTTCAAGAATGATTACCTAAGCTCTTTAGAGAATATTGTAAAATATCTAAGAGAAAATCTATTGCTTAGCTTTAAGCAAATTGCTTCTTTAACAAACAGGAATGAAATAGCATTAGCTGTTACATATAGAAACGCAAAAAGAAAGTTAGCTGAAAAATTCGTTATTACTGAAATCTCTCCTTATTCTATTCCACCTACAATATTGCAAGACAGAAATCTTAGTGTTCTTGAAAATGTTGTTGCTTATTTGAAAGACACATTTGGGCTTAATTATCACTCTATTGCAGTTCTGTTGAATAGAGATGACAGAACAATCTGGACTGTCTATCAAAGGGCAAAGAAAAAGAAAAAATGAATAAGCAAATATTGAACATGATTGTATTTATTGCAGTGATTTTGTTAATAGGTGCTGTATTGTTCACTGCAAATAATTTAACAGGATTTGTAGTTGCCCAGGCAGGCAATGAAACAATAAATGCAAATGAAACAACAAATACTGAAACAACTACAACAAATGAAACTGGCAAAGAGAAAAAAGAAAAAGAGGAAAAACCAAAGGAAGAGAAGCCAGAAGAAAAACCAAAGCCAGAGCCAAATGTGCCTCCTGTATGGAAATCAGATGTTGAGGAATTTACATTAAAAGGAATAACAACAATTGATTTAAGTGAATATTTCTATGATGCAAATAATGACTCATTGGCATATTTATTTACAACACCAGAAAAAATAGAAGTTGATATTGATGCTAGTATAGTTACATTAACACCAAAAGGGCATAACTTCACAACAACAATAAGCTTTACTGCAACTGATGGCGAGAAAGCAACAACTAAAGAAATCAAGCTAGTAGTGCCTGAAAAGATAATAACAAATAACCTTGAATATAAAACTGAAACTACTTATGATGTAGACAATGATGGCTATGAACCAACAACAAGTGCTATAGATTTAACTGTTGAAAATTCATTGTTTAGCTGGGATGTAGATAAAACAAAGCTCTGCACAAGATGGAATATTTTGCCTGCTGATAGTGAAGAAAGCACAACTGTTTGCTATGGTAATGAAAAATGCTGTAATTTGGTTGAGCTAGCTCCTTTAAGAGATAAATGGGATGAGGTATTTTACTCTGTTTATGGACAATATGGTGCAACGCTAAATAATATTATAAGTGCCCAAATTATTTATGCTGATTACGAGCTTAACATAGACGAGCCTTTTGCAGAGATTTATTATTCTGAATGGAAGGATTTGCCTGTAAGATATTACTTTGCATCAATAGACTTTGAAAATGTTTGTGTGGAAACATGCATTTTAAGTGGCTTTAATGAAACTAGCTATAAGCTGATATTTGAAATAGACAATGCTGTATTAAATCTTGATGTACTTTCATATACAATTGCTGAAGAAATTTCAAATGTGCTGCTGGATTTATTGATTAAAAACAATGAAGGCACTATATATGGTAACTACACTTTATACAAAGATAATAATGTCATTTCAGTTGTTGAAGGCTTTGTAGAGCCTGATTACTATAATATTGAAGTAATTCCAACAGAAAATATTATTGATAGATTATTAATTGAAAATGCTAACATAACAAAACCAATAACTGCAAGCATAGGCATTGACAATGTAACAAAAGAAATAAGCATAGAAAATGTTGAAGTCAAGAAAAGATATGCAGTTGATCTTGTGCAGCTTGAGTTTGAAAAAGCCACTTTAAAAGCAACAGCAACTGCTAATGCCTTGTATAAATGCAAGCAATGGGATTATGAAAGAGAGCTATGCTTTGGCACTTGGGAAAAGATAAGAGATTTAGTGCCAGGGCAGCAATATGAATTAACATTAACAGCAGACGATCCAGCGTTTATTGAAGGCGACTTAAATATAACAATATTGCCAGTAAACATAACAGGATTAGCTTTAATAAATGACATTCCAAACATAACAATTATCGTTAATAAAAATGCAACAATTGATTTGAATGAGTACTTTGCCGATATTGATGAAAACACTGTCTTTACTTATCTTGAGCAAGAAGGCATTAACATTTTGTTTGAAGAAAATATTGCAACAATTATTCCATCCCAAGACTTTGTTGGAACTGTATACACATACATAACAGCAACAAAAGGCAGTGATACAGCAATTTCAAATTTATTTTCTGTTAATGTGGTAAATGTAACAGTAACAAACATCACAATCATTGACATAACACCTAAAATAATTATTAACAGAAAAGACTTTGGACTAGATGAGGATGTTGAGCTGGACTTTGAATATTTAACAAAACAAGAATTAATTGAAAACAACAAATGGAAAGATGAATATGAGGTTTATGAGGAAATAACAGAAAAAAATGAAGAAGAATTGAAGTTGTTAAAGGAAAAAATAAAAGAAGAAGAAAAATTGCTTTCTGAAGCAGAAAAATTAGCTAAAAAACAAAAGAAAAGATTCATTAAAGAAAATGAAACTATTGAGGCATTTGTATATGATAATTCAGGCAGCCTAAAAAACATTAATGTTGAAATTGAAGAGCTAAGAGAAGGAAAATTTGACATTAAAATATTTAAGCCAAGAAGCTTTAGAGCTGGAAGATATACTTTGAAGCTAGAATTAATCAAAGATGGAATTACTTATTCTCAACAACAAGACTTTACTTGGGGAGTTTTAGCAATTAATGTCAACAAATCAATATACTTGCCAAATGAAGATGCATTTATTGGAATTGGTGTCTTAGATGATAGAGGCAAAATTGTATGCAATGCAGATGTTACTTTAGAGATAATAAATCCAAATAATGAAAAAACAACATTAACAACTGCAAACAATGATATTTTAATTTCTCCTGAATGCGCAACATTAGGAGTTACAGAACTGCCGGATTATTACACAAGTTATTCTGTTAATGGAGTTGGAAATTATGTTATGAATTTAACTGCTGTCACATCTAATGGTGTTAGAAGCATAGCCGATAACTTTACAGTTCAAAGTTCTGTTGATTTTGATGTTGCAAGAAGCTCTGCAACTAGAATTTATCCACCTGTTGCTTATGTTATGAATATTTCTATAATAGCAAATCAAAATTATAATGGAGCAATAAATGAATATGTGCCTGCTACATTTGATATTAGCGAAGTTGAGTTTTATGAAGTTACGCAAGAAGAAATTACATTATTATCAGCTGAAAATACTGATTTGCCTAATAAAGTTTCAGAATCTTTATCAGAACTCACATTGTCAGCAATTAATGAAAAAGCAATAAATACTGGAGATCGTCCTTATTTGGTGAAATATAATAATAAGGGTGTTTCTTTTAATGTTCCTGTTTTAGTGTCTACGCTAAAACCAAGAGATTCTAATACTACAACTCCGATTAATACCTTATCTATGATTTCTGATATTAAGACACGAGTTACATCCTCTTTGCCTTTGATTTTTATACGAGCTTCACCT
>CAZUSQ010000082.1:0-4932 GCA_964622655.1 uncultured Methanosarcinales archaeon | reverse complement strand
GAAAATGTACTTAGGCTTATGCCTTTTCTTAAAATTTCAAATGAGTTTGTTAAGATTGATGGCCCTATAGTATCTACAGTAAATGTAACTGATTCTTCTGAAGATATTTGATCAAATTTGTCAGTTGCTTCTGCAAAAACAGAGTTAAGCCCGTTATTAAATGCTGTTGAATCAACAGTAATTTGGGAAGAATAAGTGCATGAGCTTGTTGATATATCAACTATTTGATTAAATGAACCATTCAACATAAAAAACTCAATTTCTTTTATTCCAACACATTTGCCAGAGCAAGATGCATCAGCACATGCAGTGTCTGTTATTGAATAGCTTATAACAACATCCTCTTCTGAAGAAAATAAACTTTGAGCAACAGAAAGGCTTACTTGTGGTGCTTCATTATCAATAGTTATAGTGCTTGATTCTGAATCATCAAGTGTTCCATCATCTTTAAATAGATTGATAGTAAATGGTATTGATAAGGGTTCAAATGCTTCTGTGCCATTGCTTGGAAACCTTAGCCTGCAATTAGAGCCATTTGTTATCGAGCCAGTGCAACTATCAAATTGTATTGAGCCAACAAAAACTTGATTATTGGTTATCGTATCATTTGCAATGAATACATTAACATTGAAATTTAAGAAGTCATTTGTTCTGGCATAACCTTCAACACCATCACCACCTTTAACTGATACTGTGTTTATTGTTGCATAAACGCTTGTTGTGTAAAATGGAATTGTGAGTATTAAAACTATTAAAAATGATGCAATCAAGTGAATATATTTTTCTTTATTCATTTGACCTTTCTTCATCAACAATTATTTTTTGGTTACTTATGTATTGTCTTACAACTAATTGCTCAGATGCTTGTTTTCTATATTGTTTAATATCATAAAATTCTGAAAATTTTCTCCTTAGCATTATTGCAATTTTTATCAGGTTCATTTTTCGAATGTAGGTTGTAAAGCTACTTGATATGTTTTTGAATAATCTTCAATTTTGTTTATTTGCTCAATGTCCTCAATAACCATATTTTGCTCTGGAACATTTGCAATGTCTATGCTCACAACATAAAGCACTATTGTATTGTAATTTTCAAGCTCATTTCCATTTATTGTAAAATTCAACTTAAGCCCACCAGCAGGAAATCTTTCTTGTCCTGGAGAAGCTCTTTCACCAAAATCAACTTTTGGAATTGTGAAGCATTCTTTCTCGCCAAAAATTCCTTTTTTCACACATTTTTGTTTTTCAGGAATTACAATTCTTTCATTAAGTATCAAATTAATGTCAGCAACAAATTTGCCAGGAGCAATCTCCAATTCAACAGCTTCTTTTTGCTGTCCTTCATAATTTGCAATAGAAGAGAAATCAAGCTCGCCTTCGCCATTAATTCTAGTTAATGTTACAGTTGCAGTTTCCTTATTGTTTAAATCAACAGCTGCATTAACAAATTGCCATCCTTGTGCAGTTTTAACAACATTCTTTTTTTTGACAATCATATTTTTTGTATATATAGGCTGGATGCCTACTTTTAATGATGCATCACTATTTACTTTAGGGTCAAACTCAACTGCTTTTCCAACATATTTATCTTTTACAATGTTTACTACCCCGCCAATTCCAACTGGGAATATTTCTTTTAATATGCCATCTGCATTTGTTGAGCCAATAAAGCAGCTTTCATCGATAATTGTGTAAAGAACTTGAGCATCATCAATTGGATTTTTATTTGCTGCATTTACAACATTTACTGTTATATTTCCACTTGTTCTTGTATCGCAAAGCAATGATCTTTCAGACAAAGTAGCTCTTTCCAATGGTACAAAATCAGCTGGCATTGCTTTGTTATTCCTTATGTTGCCTTCCAAGAAGAAATTAAATGTATAGCCTTGTCCGTTTAATGCAAACGGGTCTTTCACCTCAACCAAAACTGGAAAGCTTAAGTCGTAAGCAAATCTGTATTCTTGTATTCCAAAAAATGAGATTAAGCTGTTGGCTGAACTTGGAATACATCTTTCACCCCTGCAATTCAAATCAAAGTGTAATGGCCAGAAATCTAAATATGTAAAGTAAGCTGACAAATCTCTAAATGAGCTGTTTGCAACTGGAATTATTGCTGAATCATACAATCTTTGCTTTAGCTCAGAGTCAAATATATTTCTATTATAGTTGTAAGTTCCATCAACTTGAAATAATTGAATATAAGATGTAAGCATTGCCGTAATCTTATTTTTTATATCACTTTTCTGCCAGCTTATTGAGCTGCCAAATTTAAATTGCATATCAGACATAGGTGGCAATTTTTCTTTATTTACGCCTGAAAATGCAACCAACAAATTTAGAATGTGCTTTTCCAAATAGCGATGCTTTATCTCCAAATTAGTTATTTTTGTTGCCAAATCGTATATTCTATCAAGATTAATCGGTATGGTTACAAGAAATTGGCTTATTTTTGCTTTTGCATCTTGCCTTTCTACATTTAACGGGTATTCGACTACAATCGTTATGTCACCTAAACCAATTGTGACATCTGTTTTTATTTTTCCTTCTTCATTTACTTTGAATCCTTGTTCAATAAATGCCTTAAAATTGTTTAAACATTCGCTAAATTTTAAGTTAACATATCTTTCCAATTGTTTTTCAATTGAGTTTTCAGTTTGCCTTAAATCAGGTCTTTTGGATGTAAACTTGCAGTCACCTTTGCAATTATTTGCTGACTTTAAATACCACCAATAAGGAATTTTTAAATCCGAATCTTTTGTAAAAGAAACAGCATCGCTTTCTGTTGGATTTTGTGTTATTATAAATGGTTCCCTATTCAAATTTTTGTCTGTAAAGCTAATATAGCCGCCTTGCTTGCCAATAATCTTAAGCCCTTCAACAGAAATAGAGTAAGCACAATCATTAGCATATTTTCTTATTGGATCAAACTCAATTGGCACTTGCTCTTGAACAATCTTTATTTCTGGTTCTAAAGGCTTAGTAACTTTTTGTGTTGAGTAAAAAAATATAGCTCCACCTATTACAATAATTAATCCTATTATCATAAAAATTGTTGTTTGAGCTTTTTTATTGTACATTTTTTGTTTTATTTTCATTATTGGATTTCGTTATGTCTTTCTTACTGTGAAATTGATGTCTTTTGTTATGTTGATTTTATCTGACATAGCGCATTACACTTTTTTGCCATTGTTTTATTTTTAACATAATCAAAGGCAATTTTTTATTGTACATTTATGATCAACTCTTTTCATCTAAATCCTTCAACTCTTTTTGTATCAATTCCAAATCGTACATCTTCTGCTCCATCAGTTCTCTGGCTAGCATTGATTTTTTCTTGCCAAGCTTTTTAGAAACTCTTTCTAACAAATCATTGATTTCTTTAGATACAGTAATCCGAATTTGTATACTCATTTTTATCTTAGTATAGACATTATTTATACTAATTTCAGCCTTAATATTTAAAACTTACTATTTCAAAAGAATCCATTTTATACTAAATAAGGGATAAATGAGGGATAAAAATAAGAATAAATATACATTTTTCAGTATAAATTAAGTATAAATAAAGAATATAAATAAAAATATATGTTGATTAAATCTTATAAATAAAAGGAACAGCAACAATATTTAAATATAAATCTACAACACAAAGCTTATGGCTGAAAAGAGGTTAATAGCTTATGTCAAAAGCCTTTTGCAAAAAGGCTATGATGCTTCTACAATAAGAGATGTTTTGTTAAAATATGGTTATTCTAACAATGAGATTGACGATGCAATAAGCTCTATATACAAACCAACAATAAGGCATGAGATACATTTATCACATACTACAGTATTTGTTATTGTGTTTATTTTTATTTCAGCCTTTGTTATTGCATTATTTTTTTATTATAGCCCTGAAGCTCCTACAAAATTGCTCGACCTTAATCTTGAGCCTATTGTAACAACAGTTGAGCCAGGGCAAAGTATTAGTTTCCTGAAAGAGCTTTCAAATTTAGGCTCATCAAAAAGCTATGATGTGGTCATAAAGCAAGAAATTATAGATCCGCTCACTAACAAAATTATAACCCAAAAAATTGAAACAAGAGCTATTGAGACATTTGGCTCAACTCAAACAAAAATTTTGGTGCCAGAAGACACAAAAATTGGTGATTATATATTAAGGACAATTATTGAGTACGATAATAGAAAAGCTGTCGCCACATTGCCAATTAAAGTTGTAGCATTTGTAAAACAAGAAACTTGCTTTGACGGCATTAAAAACCAAAATGAAATTGGAATTGATTGTGGCGGTGTATGCAAACCATGCGAAGAGCAAATTTTAGAATGTAACGACAATAATCAATGCACTAACGATGTTATAGAAGATGGTGTTTGTGTTAATAAGCCTATTGTACCTTGCTGTGGCAACAATATTTGTGAAGAGCAAGAAAAAGAAAGTTGCCTAGCAGATTGCCCAAAAACTGAGCCATTTTCAGGCTTAATCTCAACTGAAACTTTAGAGGGAATAAAAGAGCTTGCAAGAACAAACCCAAGCAAGGCATTGCAGCAATGCAACCTTATTGAAGTGCCTGATTTAAAAGACACATGCATAAGCAATATTGGAGAGGTTCAGCGTAATAAAAATTATTGCATTCAGATTTCTAATGTAAGGATAAAAGATTTGTGCTACTCAAATATTGCAAAGGCTATTAATGATAATTCTCTTTGTCAAGATATATCAACGGATAGCAGAAGGGATTCGTGCTACATGACATTTGTTTTAGACAATAAAGATTATACTGTTTGCGATAAAATAACCAATACAGCACTAAGGCAGTCGTGCGAATCTTTAAAGCAGCTATATGAATTAAACCAACAAAATCAAGAACAAACAGCTCAAGGGTAATTATTTTGTAAATGGACTTAATATTATTAGGGTTTCTGTCCTTA
>CAZUSQ010000081.1:0-4986 GCA_964622655.1 uncultured Methanosarcinales archaeon | reverse complement strand
CAATAATTAATATAATTGTCAATAGATTAATATTAAATATTTACCTTTTTATCTAAAGCTTCAGGCAAAAATTTTTTTAGCAGCTGTAGTGGGATTGTTGAGATATACAAATCAAATTCATGCTCTTTGCCATTAAACCTGACACTTTTTATCCTTTTCCCATCGGTAGAGATTTTATCCAAAGGAGTGTTTTCCATTATCTTAACATTATTATTTTTCAAGTGATTGATTAAAACACCGAACAATGATTGAGAGCTTCCATCCAAATAGCCTAAGTTTTCGTATAATCCGTCTCTTGATTTTGCTCTTGCATGTATCCTCCCCCATAACCAAGCCATAGATATATTATCATAATTATTTGAAAATTTGAGTCTCAGTAAAGGCTTCCATATTTTATCATACACATTTGTACAAAAAAAGTTTTTGTGCCACCTGCTTATTTCAATTTCGTCTAATTTTTCCCATTTTTTTTTTGAACTGAGGTACAGCATTATGAGCCCAAGCTTAAACCTACCTAAGAACGGAAGAGGTTTGAATTTTAAAATGTCAATAGGTGTTGAAAAATCATAAATTTTATTGTTGATATAAAACCCGATCTTAGAATTGTACCATTTAATAAGATTTCCAATGCCTAAATCTTTGATCATATTGACTAAATCTGTGTCCGTCTTAAAGAAATGGTGATAAAACTTTTCTAAATAAGTGTTTTCAATCTGAAAAGTGGCTGCTAAACCCCCGCATTTGTCTTTTTCTATAATAGTTACGTCATATCCTTTTTTAGAAAGGAAATAAGCTGCAGACAAGCCTGCTATTCCCCCTCCAAAAATGCAAACTCTCAATTTAAAGCCTCCATTTTAATTTTAGCATGTAAGGAATCAGTTTTAATTCTCTTTTAAACTCAAATTCACTTTTTTGGCCATGCTTCCACACCACAGGAAATTCAATTATTTTGTACTGTTTTTTCTGCGCCCTGATTAACATTTCAGCATCCCAGAACCATCCGCGAACAAAGGTACGATCATAGCCCAAATCTTCCACAAGATCTAAAATAACTTCTTTTTTGAAGGCCTTAAATCCGCACTGGTGATCTAAAATACAAGAGTTAAAATATATCCTTATAAAGGCATTATAAAGAGAACTTATAAATGTGCGCAAAAATGTCCTCTTTATGTACGAGCCTTTTACATATCTGCTACCTATGGATATGTCTGCTCCCTTTTCTACTTCGTCAAACAGCTTTTTAGTATAAGATAGATCCACTGACAGGTCAGCATCAATAAAAGCAAGAATATTGCCCCTTGCTTTTTTAAAACTCAAAGAAAGGTTTTCCCTGCGAGACGGTCCACTATTGTATCTTATATATCTAATCTTTTTGTTTTTTTTAGTTATCTCCTTACAAATTTTTTGCGAATTATCAGAAGAATTGTCATCCACAATAATTATCTCAAAATCTTTATTTAATTTATCCATAGAATTGAATAACTTGGATATATTGTCTCTTATAACCTTTTCCTCGTTGTATATTGGAATAAAAAGCGATATTTTGCTCTTGTTCATTTATAAAAATTTATTTGATAACTTTTAAATATCTTTCGTATTGTCATTTACTATCATCTAGTATCACAATGGCTTTATGAAAGTTCTATTACTTAATTATTCTGAAAAACGCAAAAGTCCACTAATAAAAGTTAAATTTATAAAATTATATAAATACCCCAGTCTAATGAGAATTTTGGTCACAGGAGGTGCTGGATTTATAGGAAGTCATCTTGTAGATGAGCTTTCAGAGGATAAAGATAACAGAATAATAATATTGGACAACTTTTATAAAGGGAGCTTGGACAATATTAAGCAGCACCTGAAAATTAAAGATATAACTATAATAAGGGGTGATGTCCGGGATTATAATTCCTTTAAGGGAATAGGCAAGGTTGATGTTGTTTACCATCTTGCTGCGCAATCAAATGTTGCAGGTTCTTTTTTCAAGCCAGATTATGCTTTCAGTTCTAATGTGACAGGCACTTATAATGCATTAAAATATTCATCAGAGCAAAAAGTAAAAAGGTTTGTTTTTTCATCCTCAAGAGAAGTGTATGGCAATCCAAAATATGTCCCTGTTGATGAGGAACACCCACTTAATCCAATCAATATGTACGGTGCAACAAAAGTTTGCGGCGAAGCCTTATGCAGGGCTTTTTCCAGAAATGGTGTAGATTTCACAATATTAAGGATTGCAAATTCTTATGGACCACGTGACAAAGACAGGGTTATCCCAATCTTTATTAAAAATGCTAAAAACAACAAGAATTTGCAATTAATTGGCGGGCAACAAGTGCTGGATTTTATTTGGATAAGAGATGTAATAAATGAGATGGTTAAAATTTCAAAAAATGCAAAGTTTAAAGGAGAGACTATCAATATAGGTACAGGAATAGGCACTTCGATAGAAGAGTTGGCAAAAATAATAATAAGGCTTACAAACTCAAAATCTAAGATAATAAGGAAGAATACAAGAAGCTTTGATGTTCAGAAGTTTATAGCTAAATCAAGTAAGATTAAACTGAAAACCACAAAGCTTGTTGACGGTTTGAAGAAAACTATAGGCTTTTATTGAAATGGACGGGTGTACAGGAAACCAGAAGTTGCTAAAATCTTGAGAAATTACACAGCAAAGAAGTTCTTTGAGCCACTTTCCAAGAATGCAAGAAGAAATACTTTTGGGGTTCTGGTTTGTGGAATCCCAGCTATTACCGCCAGTTACTAGTATATTTTTCATGTACAAGCAGAAAAAGATAATAATATATAATATTATTGATTATCTTATTAAATTCAACTATGTTAAAAATTAATTCAAAAAACAAAAATATATTAGTTATAGTAATTTTTTTTGTATTTATATTCCTGAGGTTATTTTCAGATAGCCAATATTACTTTATACAGAGTAGTGATGCAGCAAGATACCTTACTCTTGCAAATAACTTTCCCAAGCACACTCTAGACAATAACCAATTGCATTTGACACATCCTCCTTTATATTCTTATACTATTCATTTTATGAATTTTTTATTCGAAGATCATATAGCAGGTATTTTAGTTTCGCTTATATCAGCCATAATATCTTTTTTTCTTGTTTATAGGTTAACAATATTAATCAATAATAATCCTCTCATTTTGTATGTGACTTTAATCTTATTTTCGTTATCACAAATTTATATTAATATTTCAAAACATGTGCTAAAGGAATCTTTTGCAGTAATGCTAACACTAGCATCTATATACTACTATCTCAAATTTTTTAAAGAAGGAAAAAATAAAAATATAGTCTATTCAACATTTTTTAGTTTTTTAACAGGCTTAACAACAGATCATGCGATACTCTTAATACCAAGCTTAATTATAATCTATTTTATCTTTAGAAATAAAACTAAGATTTGGAAGGCATCGATACCATTAACAGCGTTAGTACTTTCATATTCTTTTTGGATAGCGATCAGGTTATACACTTATGTTTCATACGACTACTATCCTGCAGCTTTGGATGGTACTATTGTTAATATTAATAAAGTGGGAATAAAACAACTCTTAAGCAGTCAATATTTTGATGAAGCAGAAATATTTATTCCATTTGGTTTGAGTTTTGACCCATTACATTACCTTTATCCTCTATTGTACATGTTAAACTTGATAATTTTGCCGTGGCCAAGTGGTCTCCGCTTCAGCACCATCGCTACTTTATTGTCTACTAATTACTTAGTTCAACTGCTAATCTATTCAATTTTGTCAATAGGGGGAATTTATAGCCTATATCGAATAATTGGAGTAATAACTAAAAAAAATATTAAAAGAAATGGCATGTTGCTTTGCTTAATTTTATTTTTTATCTTTATTTTTCCATTAACACAGAAATTTACATCTACCAGATACACTATTACTGCAATTATATTCTTGTATATTCTAATTAGTTTTGGATTATTTGAATTAGCAAAAGCACTAAAAGTTTTGAGGTTATATAAAATTTCTATTATTGGATTAATTCTAAGTCTAATTTTATACTTACCTTCTTACTACTCTAATAACAATCATTTTATTCTTTCACAAGAAAAGATTGTTGAAGCAAAAAATACTGCAGAATTCATAAATCAATTGCCTAAAGATGGTGTGATGGCTCAAATTGGATATACACAAGAATTGAACTACTTGACTAACAAGCGAGTTATGGCACTGCCTGTAAATCCTAATTATATGTTTTTAATTGATATCTACAACATAAGTTATGTAATCTATGGAGAATTCTACATGAAACCTATATCAGAAGCAAATAAAAAAGATGTTATAAATTACGATACTATTAAATACATAAGAGAACACTCTAATCAATTTAAATTATTAAAAGTAATAGAGGAAACTTACCCAACGACAGATAGAATAGATCACATTTATGTTTATGAAGTCATTAAAAAATAAAACAAACAAATTTTGGTCATTAGAAATGAAAAATCATCAAATATAGCATCAGCGGCTCTGGTGAAAATAAAATAAATTTATATAACCCATCTGCTCTGAAAAGAGCATGATGGGGGTGGACAATCGAGGTGTCCACCATGAAAAAGAAAAGAAAACTACTACAAAAACTTAACTCAATTGTAAGAAAAGCAAGAGTACCAAAGTACCTAAATAAAAGCAATAAAGGACCAAAAATATACACAGCAAGACAGCATATCAAATGCCTGCTTCTAAGACAAAAGCATAAGTGTACTTATGAAGAGCTTGTAGAGGACTACTTGCCCTATTACTTTGACAATATCCCAGAGCGTTCTACTCTTATCAAGTTTGCTAAGAGATTGCATGTTCATCTCTGGAATAGAATACTATCTGCATCTGCTGAAGACGAGTGCAACTTAGCTGCTATAGACAGCACAGGGATAAGCAGGACTAATGCAAGCCATTATTACTTGCATAGGATAGACAGCGATAATCCTGTGAAGA
>CAZUSQ010000080.1:0-4986 GCA_964622655.1 uncultured Methanosarcinales archaeon | reverse complement strand
ACCTTCTAAAACACTAAAATTCATACTTTTTAGACGATGTAAAAGCCCAAAATTTAGCTGTCCAGTGCTTATTTGCGATATGGAAAATAAGTCAAGTCATGCACCGCTAACTCAACATCTCATAAATTCAACAACTTTAAAAAATTATAAAATCAAAAAATTACTTAAACCCAGTATCTTCCTTCTCAACCAAAGAAAATGGAGTTTGATCAAATAAAACCTTTAATCCATCATCGCCTATAGTGATAGGATAAACATCCAAGCTGTGGTCTTGCCCGCGAACCTTAGCTACTGTAAGCACTCTTTCAAAATAAGAGCCTTTTCTTATTCTTGATAGCACAATAAATCCTTCAAAAACAAAGTCCATCATATCATAAGTTAATCTGTCAAAATCAGTAACAGACCTTTCAGAAACAGCCAGAAATGTAACACCAGTTTTTTTCAATTGCTGTATAAACATAAGCACTTGTCTTCTAAATTCCATTCTATTGCTGTTGAATCTTGGATAAAGGTAATCAAAGAAGATTAAAGAATCAAGAGCAACTCGCTTAATATTGTTCTTTTTTATTGCGTCAAGCAAACCTTTAATAGAGGCTATTCCGCCCTTTAATGTTGTCAAAGGTTTTTGCACAAAAAATATTTTGCCCTTGCTTTCCATAGTTTTGATGTCCATGCCAAGATTATTTGCATTCTGCCTTAGGTCATCAAGGTTGTCTTCTGTTGTTATGAAAATTCCATTCTCATTGCTGTCTTTTGCTCCATAGTAAATAAACTGCAAAGCCATGATTGTTTTGCCTGTGCCTGGAGCGCCTGTTATAAGCAAGGTACAATTCTTCCTTAAGCCACCTTTCAAAACATGGTCCAAACCTTGTGTGCCTGTCTTTATAAGCTCAATAGCCAAAAATATCACCCTTTTTTACTATTTTAATTTGTTACTAATATAAAAGGTTTATGTTTTGATTTTGCTTAATGGAAAAGTTTATATTCATAGTAGAGCATTTTAAGTAAAAAAGTGGTGTAAATGCTAGAAGTTAAAGAGACTTTTAAAAATGTCAAAAATTAATCAAATTTTTGAACATTCCCAAAAATCAGACAGTTGTGAGCGAGTTCGCAAGCTCACTCGCATTCCTCGGATTTTTGATAAAGAGGTCAAAAACTTAAAGGATTTCATACTTCTTATAACAGTTGATGCTAAAAATTACCAAAAAACAGTTATTGACGTTGTAAAGTTTCTTATTAATGAGCAAAATGTTCCTGGAGTTTATGTAACTTTAAATAAACCATTTGAGATTATGCAAAGAACTCTTGCAAGCAACAATATAGACACAAGGCTTATTATTTTTATTGACGCTGCTTCAAGAACAGAAGCAAAAAAAGTTGAGAATTGCTTGTATATAGGCAGCCCAGAAAAATTAAGTGACATGAGTGTTGCGATGGACCAAGCAATCAAGGCGTTGCCAAGCGATAAATTTCTTGTTTTTGATTCGCTAAATACATTGAGCATTTTCAACAAGCAAACTACTGTAGCAAGGTTTATTCATTTTTTGACGGGAAAAATGAGGGAATGGAAGATAAAAGGAATTATAATAACTCTTGAAAAGGAAACTGATCCAGCTTTATTGGATGAATTAACACAATTTTCTGATGCTAGAATGGATTTAGGAGGTGAATCTTAAATGGTACATATAGCTGTAGTTAGTATAACAACTGTTATATTTGGTGTTGCTTCTTTGTTTCTGATTTCAAGGGCAAGGAACAGGTTAAGCGAAGGTTCTATAAGAAAGTATATGGATAATTTTGCAATTTGTTTAGCTTTTATTGTAATCTTTTCAGTGTGGCAAACTGCAAGGAGCATTTTTGGCATTGACATTGATGTTGAAGGGCTTTCAACCTATCCTGAATATATATTCATAGTTTTTGCTTACATTGCATTTATTTTTGCTTCTTATAGAGTTTTAAAGATAAGCGAAGAATTTGGGTTTAAGGAAGATGGCAAAAAGATAGGACAAATAATAAAGGAAAAATCCAGTACTAAAGCTTCTAAAATAAAAAAGTCAAAAAAATGAGGGCGCAGGTTAGTGTTGAATATATGCTTATAATGGGTTTCGCAGCACTAATGACGCTGCCATTATTGCTTATTTATTACACTTATTCAGCAGAATCAAGTGATTCAGTAGCAGCAAGCCAGGCCTTGCAGATCGCCAGAAAGATTGTTGATTCATCCGAATCTGTTTATTACCTTGGAAAGCCGTCGCAAACAACACTAAAGGTTAATTTTCCAGACAAGATAGATTCGACAAATCTATCAAACAGAGAAGTCGTTTTTAAGATTAAGACAAAAAATGGAATAACAGACATTGTACAAGTTTCTTCTGTCAATATGAGCGGAAGCTTGCCAACAACACAAGGCATTCATATAATAACTATAAAAGCAGAAGAGGGTTATGTTCAGATAACTTCAAACTAAAAGTAATAATATTCATTGAAAAATAATCAATGGGGAGGGAATAGCTACTTGCACTTTGAGTATAAGTAATGCCCTCCACCCACTAATGTTTCAGTAGAAAGTGCAACTGTGTGGGTTGTTGATTTTAAAAATAATTATGGACGACGTATTATGCGTTAAGAAAGATAGAGGATCTAAAACAAAAGAAATCGTGCTTACACAAACAAAAATAACTAAACTAAAATTTAAAAAAGAGGTGTAGTATGGATTCTAAGGCACAGATAAGTGCTGAGTTTTATGTATTATTGGGATTAGCTTTCTTGATAGCAATAGCCTTTGAGATTGCTTCTCTTGACCAGTTGAATGACTTTAGAATTCAGAAAGAGAGCGAAGCAGTCAAGGATCTTGCATTGAAATTGCAGAAAGAAATTCTCGTAGCAACTAATGTTGAGGATGGCTATGTGAGAATATTTGAAATCCCTGAAAAACTTGATAACACTGATTATTTTCTAACAAAACAAAACTCAACAATAATTGTTCAGTCAAAAAATGGGTTCTACCTTGTGTTAATACCCAATGTAATTGGAAATGTAACAAAAGGTAGCAATATAATAAACAAAACAAATGGCATTATTTATATCAACTAAGTCGAGATGCGTGCGAGCACGACCTGCTTGCGAGAAAAGCTCGAGTTGCGTGCGAGAATGCGCATGCTCGCATTCATCTCAAGCTCGCTTTTCAAGTATCGCACGCTCGCGTGCATCTCAAGCATGGTACATGGACTTTGCAATAGCATTATTGCTGTTTATTTTTACGTTAGTAATTTACTTTAGTTACACAACTAATTTTCAAAAGCAAGAAAAAAGCGAGCTAGATGTCATGCTTACAGATGCAAAATCAATTTCATCTTCATTAGCTTTAAGTGGTTACCCTAATGACTGGGACAACACAACTGTTTTGAGAATTGGAATAGCTGATGAGCAGAAGATAAATGCCACAAAAGTAAAAGTCTTCAAACAATACGACTATAAAAAAAGCAAAATATTATTTGCTACTCCTTATGATTATGTGGTGTTTTTTCTTAATGATAAAGGAGAAGTACTGAACATCAACAGTGTTTGTGCAATAGGCTATCCTCTAGTAAATGTTTCATATAACATTAGAAGCGCTTATTATTACCAAGATTCAGATGACTCTTTCCTTTTGGATTTTATGAGTCAAACATTCAATGCAGATATTTATTTTGATGATAGAACTAATGATATATATGGCTTGTTTGGTTTAATAAGTAATCTAAGTAAATATCAATTTGTTATAATGGAGCATCCTGTAATGAGCGGAGGAGATTACAACGACTATAAAGACAAATTAGAAAATTACTCTTCCAAAGGGGGTTTGCTTATGATAAGTGGTGAATTGTCATCACCTCAAGGAAGAGATCTTGCTGGTGTTTTTTATTATAAAAAATCAGGGCAGTCAATAAGCGATAGAAATGCGTCTGTTAATAATGTAGATCCTTTCCTCTCATTTAAAGTAGGAGACAGCTTTGTTTTTGCCCAAGCTTATTATGTTGAAAATAGTTCTACTTCTCTTGAATTCAAGCAAATAGCAACATTTGTCAATGACCAGAGAAATTCAATTTCAAAATGGAAATTTGGCAATGGTACAGTTTATTTCTTTAGTGACTTTGATGTTTCGTTCTTTGATGGAGATTTTGTTGGAGTAGTTGAAGAGGCTGCAAAAGGACTTATTGAAGGCACATGCAATCCAATAAATGTTACAGGTATAAGCAAAAATAAGCTTGTAAAGACTGAGCGTTATTTAACTTATAATTCGAAAGTTGTTAAGATGGTAGTTTATCTATGGCAATAAAAAATAAAAAGATGATAAATAAAAAATTCAACAATATGAGACCCATTATCTGCATAGCGAAGTGGGTGCCCCTCTATAACTAATTGTTTTTAAAGTAAAGATAAAGAAACAATGTTAGAAATTAAAAATATTTCAAATAAAAAAGCAATATTTTTTACAATTGATGCTTTGCTTGCATCTGGCATTATAATAGTTGCAATTATTCTTATTTCTAATTTTTATTCAGTTGAGCAGCAAAGGGTTAATGTCAATTATGCTTCTCAGGATGTAGTTAGAGTTTTTTCAACAATGAGTGTTGGAGAAGTTAACAATGATTATGTGAAAACTTTGATTTCAAATGGAGAAATAACCAATGCAAATAATACAATTCTTGAGCAGATTGGGGATTTCTGGGCAGAAGACAAAATTGATTTGGCGAAGAATTTTACTAAAAATTTGACAGAAACCATATTTCCTGCATCTTATGGTTTTAGTGTATTAGTCGATGGCGAGGAAATTCATTCAAGGAATCTTCCAGTTAAAAGAGTGCTTGTCTCTTCAAGAAAAATAATTACTGGAATAGCAAAAGCAAAGCCAACGCAAGGCTTTACAGCAAGGGTTTTATTGAATGGTATAAAAAGCAAAAGAACAAATGCATATGTTTATTTTGGAGGTTATGAAGGAGACGG
>CAZUSQ010000079.1:0-5223 GCA_964622655.1 uncultured Methanosarcinales archaeon | reverse complement strand
CGTGCAAGCAAGGTGGGCATATATTGCAACCTCTTCTAACAGTCATTGTTACAAAGTCACCTTTTTTTGCTGATTTTACTTTTTTACCTGTTTGTTCAACTACGCCAAGAAGCTCGTGCCCTAAAACTATCTCATTTCTATTTTTAGCAATATCTTTTGAATCATATTTTACCATATTAAAATCAGTTCCATCTAAGCCAACTTGTTTTATTTTTACAAGAACTTCAGTTGATTTTTTTATTATTGGTTTTGGCATATAGAAAGATTGTATACCCCTAATATCTTTCTTTAATCCAACTGCAAACATTGTCTCCATTTTTGGAAATTTTGATTAAAATTATTAAATTTTTAATTTTCAATCCGTTCGCTTCTCTCACAAAGTCTAGTGCTCGGCAAAACTTTTAGTGACATGCGAGTGAGCTTCGTTGCGAACTCGCTCACAACTCAATCATTAAGTTTTGCCTCGCCTATACATTACATTAAACAATCACAAGCGGTAGTTGCATGCGAGTTTGCTCGCATGCTCGCAAACAACTTTACTTTCTTTACTTGTAAAATCTGAAAGTCGCTCTCGTTTTTTTAATTTTTATTGAAATTGTTTTATTTTGACTCAAATTTAAATCTCTATTTTAAAATCCTTGAACATGCAAATCCTGCGCCAAGCAAGCCGACATTATAGTTTAATACTAAATAAATTGGTATTTTTTTCAAAACATATGGAAGCTTATAATTGTTTTCGAAAACTTTTACAAATTTTTTATCAAAAATGTCTTTGTTTTTAGGGGCTATGCCACCAGCAATATAAACACCGCCATAAGCTAACACATCGATCGCAAAATTCTTTGCAAACTTAGCATAAATCATTTTAAAAATCCCAAAAGTTTCTTTACAAGTTTTGTCAACTTTCCTATATTTGGATATTAATACTGGCTTATTTTTTGATTTGTCAATTCCTTTTGTGTACTTTGTTTCTGGAAATCTTTTGTATTTTCTTAAAAACAAATAAATGTTGCTTAAACCTCGTCCTGATAAAACTTCTTCAAATGGAATATTAGCCTTTATTATTTTATTTTTTTTAATGAAATTGATTAATTCTAATTCTTCTTTAGTTTGTGCTGCAAAATCGGTATGCCCTGCTTCTGATGGAATTGGAATATACGATTTATAATATTCATTATAGATTAATGTAGCTTTTCCTAAACCAGTTCCAGCTCCTATCACAACAATGGGTGCTTTTGGGATTTTTCTAGCTTTTTTGATTGTGAGAATATCATTTTTTGTTAACGTATTAATTCCATAACCAACAGCTTCAAAGTCATTTATAAGAAGAATTTTTTTTAATTGGGTTTTTTTTAATAGAACCTTTTCACTAACATTCCAATTTATATTTGTTATTTTTGCGGAATTTTTGTTTGCTGATAAAACTCCAGCCACAGCAAAGCAAGCCTTCGTTATACTTATTCCATAGTTTTTTTGTGCATAAACTAATGTTTCATTTATTGCAGAATGCAAGCCTTTTAATTGTTGACTTTTGAAATGAAACGAAATAAGCAATGTAGGAAAACTTTTTTTAACACCAAAAATGCCTATATTAGTGTTTGTACCGCCAATATCACCTGCCAGAATGAAGGAGTCATAGCTTTTATTGCTGAACTTTTTATATACTATTTTTTCGAATGGCATTTTAAAACAACTTAATTTATGTATTTTTATATTTATTGCTTAATAAAGTTTATTAACCTATTAAAAATTATTCATAATTATGAACTACAATAAAATCTTGAAATATTTGTACAGATTAGAAAGCCCTGAAATAAGGCTAGGACTTGATAAAATTCAAAATCTGCTTGATAAAATTGGTAATCCAGAGAAAGGATTAAAATGTATTCATGTTGCTGGAACTAATGGCAAAGGCAGTGTTTGTGCAATGATTTTTTATATTCTTAAAGAAGCTGGCTATAAAGTTGGATTGTACACCAGCCCCCATTTAAAAAGATTTAATGAACGGATAAGAATCAATGAGCATTTTATAACAGACAGGGAAATTGTTAATTATTTCTTGAAAATAAAACCTTTTATAACAAATCAAAGCTTTTTTGAAATAACAACTGCACTAACTTTTCTTTATTTTAAGGAAAAAGATGTTGATTTTGCTGTTTTGGAAGTTGGCTTAGGTGGAAGATTAGATGCAACAAATGTCGTTACTCCATTAGTTTCTATAATTACAAATATAGAGTTAGAGCACACCGAATTACTTGGAAAAACAATAGAGAAAATAGCATCTGAAAAAGCAGGAATAATAAAAAATAATGTACCTGTTGTTATAGGTGCTAAAGGAGAAGCACTGAAGGTTATTAAAAAAATTGCAAAAGAAAGAAATGCACCATTGTTTTTGGTTGAGAGATATAAACATATCAATTTTAATCACCTAAATGGACAATTTCAACAACAAAATAAAGACATTACATTGACAACAATTGGCGTATTAAGAAAATACAATTCAATAAAAATAAATAAAAAACAAATAAAAAATGGAGTTAAAAAAACACACTGGAATGGAAGATTACAATTCGTTTACAAAAATGTTTTGGTAGATTGTGCCCATAATCCATCAGGATTTGAAGTTTTGAAAAAAGAATTATTAACTATAAAAAAACAAAAAAATATTAAAAATTTTATTTTTGTTATTGGAATACAACAAGATAAAGATATTCCATTAATGTTAAAAATAATAAATCCATTAATTTCAACAATAATTTTTACAAAATCAAAGCACGAAAAGGCAACAAAACCACAACAATTATTATCAATTTTCAAAAAAATAAATCAAAACAAATCAATCAAAACAAAAATAATTAATAATCCAAAAAAAGCATTAAGTTATGCAAAGAAAATAGCTAGCAAAAATGATTTAATTGTTGTTGCTGGTTCTATTTATTTGGTTGGGGAGATTATCTAGCCCCATATGTATATAGATTGATTACACCATATCCCTGAACATGAAGGGGAGTAATATGCTCAAACCTTAATCCAATTTTTGTGATTTCAGCTTCTAGCTTTCTTTTAGAAACATCATCAAAAAATAGAATTTTCACAGACTTACCTTCTACAGTTTTTTTAATATCTTCTAGTGCATAATCAAACGATTGCCCTATTTGTTGTGGTTTCATATTTGTACTAAACACTTCATTGCTCTTTTTCTGATATTTAAAGCCGTCATTTGGTGTGAATACATAAAAAAACCCATCTGGAATGCTACTTAGAGGCAGTCTTTTCTGTATTGTACTTCCTATATGCCCTATTTGATGAATTGCCCAGAGCTGTAGAAATTTTGTAGGTGAGTTTTGGCTATTTAAAGCTTCTCGAACAACTAAATCGTCTAAGTATACTTCACCTAAATCTTCTCTTATTTCATCTACTAGCCCTATTCCATCTATGTTATGAATTATCCTTACCATCTAATTTGGAGATAAATGTTTATTTTTAAAACTTTTCCAATATCAATTAAAAAACTCTTCCACCACAACTTATTTAAATCACATATCAGTATCAAATGTTGTGAGAAGATGGGGGCTGTAGATGTTGATTTATTCGACATTAAAGTTATGTCTGACAAGGCTTTGCAAGAATTTTTAAGAAAAAATGCTATTTCTTTGAGTGTTTTTGAGGCAAGAAAAGTTGTTGAGCTTATTGGAAGGAATCCAACAATTACAGAGCTTTATATTTTTAACACTCAATGGAGCGAGCACACATCCTATAAAAGCAGCAGAAGTATATTAAAAGCATTATTGCCAACACAAGCACCAAATGTAATTCTTGGACCTGTTGAGGATTCTGGAATTGTAGAGCTTGGATATATTAATGGAGAAAGATACGGCATTGTTGTTAGCCATGAAAGCCATAATCATCCAAGTCAAGTTGTTCCTTATGAAGGTGCTGCAACTGGTGTTGGAGGCATTATAAGGGATGTTTTATGCATGGGCGCAAAGGTCATTGCAACAGCAGACCCATTAAGGTTTGGCAATACAAATGGCAAGAACAAAAATAAAGTGAAATACATAGCAAATGAAGTCATAAATGGAATTGCTGGCTATGGAGATGCAGTTGGCATTCCAAATATTTGTGGAGATATTTATTTTAATGATTCTTTTGATGAAAATTGTTTAGTTAATGTTGTTTGTTTGGGCATTGTAAAAGAAAAAGATATAATTCATAGCTATGCTCCAAAAAATGCAGAAGACCATGATATTGTAATCGTTGGAAAAGCAACTGACAACTCTGGCTTTGGAGGAGCTGCTTTTGCTTCATTGATTTTAGATGAAAAAGACAGAGAAAGCAATAGAGGAGCAGTTCAAGTACCTGACCCATTCTTGAAGAACGTAATAATAAGAGCTTCTTATGCAGTTTTTGAAGAAGCAAGAAAAAGAAACATTCAATTGGGCTTTAAAGATATGGGAGCTGGTGGTATAATGTGCAGCACATCAGAGCTTTGCTCAGATGCAAACTTTGGTGCAGACATAGATTTAAACAAAGTTAATGTTTCAATGAAAAATCTTCCACCTTATATGATTGCTTGCTCTGAAACCCAAGAAAGATTTACTTGGATTTGCCCACCAGAATTTACAAAAACATTATTGAAAATTTACAATGAGGATTTTGAACTGCCACAGATTAGTTTAGGGGCAGGGGCTTTTGTAATAGGAAAAGTAACAAAACAGCAAGACTATATTTTAAGACATAATAACAAAATCGTTTGCAATGTTCCAATAAAGGCTGTAACTGGTGGAATTAAATACGACAGACAAAAAAAAGCTCCAAAAAGAAATTTCAAAGAGCCAAATCTAAAAGAGCCAAAAGATTACAACAATTTATTATTAAAAATTCTAAGACATCCTAATGTTGCAAGCAAAGCAAAAGCATACAAGCACTATGATACAAGTGTTATGGGCAGTGCAGTTATTGAAAGTGGTTATGCGGATGCTGGTGTAATGAAAGCTGTTGATAATTCTTCTTTTGGAGTTGCATTAAAAACTGACTGCAATCCAAGATACTGCAGGATTGACCCTTATTGGGGTGCTGTTAATGCAGTTGCAGAATCAATTAGAAATGTTGCTGCAGTTGGCGCAATTCCAAGTGCTTTAACAGACTGCTTGAATTATGGCAATCCAGAAAAGCCAGAAGCTTTTTATGATTTTTATGAAGGAGTTAGAGGAATTGCAGATG
>CAZUSQ010000078.1:0-5240 GCA_964622655.1 uncultured Methanosarcinales archaeon | reverse complement strand
TCGCTTAGGTATTTTTGTGCACGAGCAGGCAAAATATCTTGTAAAAAAAGGGCACCAAGTATACGTAATTACGCTGGGCTATAGTGAAGATAAAGCCTATGAAATATGGGGTGGTGTAAAAATTTATAGGGTAAAATTAAACAAAGCAATGCCTTTTAAAAATTTGCTTTTAATTTTTTCATTATCTAAGAAATTAGTTATTCTAAACAAAAAATATAATTTTGATATAGTAAACTCGCATTTTGTAGGTAGATTAACAATACTCATAGGTGCCATTACAAGATTAATCAAAAAGCCATTAGTTATTACAGCTTATGGCATAGGCCTGCTTGCAAATAATGGACTAAAGGGTTTGATGACCAAGATTTATTTGGGTTTCTCAAAAAAAATAGTTTGTGTTAGCAAATATGTCGGTAATTTAGTGGCACAGCACGCCAGTAAGGATAAGATTGTTGTGATAAACCTTGGGGTTGATGTTGAAAAGTTAAAGCCGACAAAAAGTGCTTTGGCTTTTAAGAGAGAACTTGGATTAAAGAATGAGAAAGTTCTGTTATCGGTAGCTGGTTTAGTTCCGAGAAAGGGTATTGACATAATAATAAGTTCATTGCCTTCTGTGGTTAAATCTTGCCCTGACTTAAAATACTTTATAATTGGAAAAGGTGCTGAAAAAGAAAATTTAAAAAAATTAGCGAAAGGGCTTGGATTGGAAAAAAATATTATTTTTATAGATTACACCACCAAGTTGGCAAATTTCTACAATATTTGCGACATTTTTGTATTAATGAGCAGAACTATAAAGGAAAAAGGGGGCATTGAAGGGCTTGGCATGGTTTATATGGAAGCTTCTTACATGGGCAAACCAGTTATTGCAGGCAAGTCTGGAGGAACTGCTGATGCAGTCATTGAAGGAGTAACAGGCTACAGAATTAAGCCAATAAATCAAAAAGAACTTGTCGATAAAATAATACTTCTTCTTAAAAATGATAGTTTAAGTAAAAAGCTAGGCACTAATGGAAAAAAATACATAAGGGCAAAATTGCTATGGAAACATAATGCAGATAAGCTTACAAAGCTGTATAACGAAGTGCTAAAACAAAAATCTTAATCAACACCTACTCCCCCATATACTATGCCTTCCCTTTTGATTTCATTTGGATTGAAAATGTACCATGTGTCAATAAAAATTGCTGGATTATTAAGGCTATCAATAAGCTTTTCTATGTCTAATGCATAGTATTTGTAATGGTTGTTTGCAAAAATAACGCAGTCAGCATTCTTAAACCCATCTTCAACACTTACTGGAACAACACCCTTTTTTTTCAAATCCCCTTCCTTAACTACAAAATCCTGTCCGTATATCTTTATACATCCAAGCTCCTTAAGAAGCCTAACAAGCTCGAGTGTAAGCGAGCCCCTCATATCATCAGTTTCTGGCTGCCCTTTAAAACCAAAGCCCATTATAAAGACCTTTGATTTACTTATTTCTTTACCAACACTTAAAAATTTCTGCTTTATTTTGTTTATAACATGCCTTGGCAAAGCCTCATTAACTCTTCTGCTGCTTAGAACTAATTTTGGCTCGCAATTGTTCTCTTTGCAAACATGGGCTAAAATATAAGGATCTTTTTCAAGGCATGCTCCGCCAACAAATCCTGGCACAGGCATGTTTGATCTTGGGTAGCCCAGATTTGCAGCCCTGATTGTTTCAATTGCATCAAGCTCAAGAGATTCGCACATTATAGCAACTTCATTAGCGAATGCAAATGTCAAATCTCTATAAGCGTTATTCAACAGTTTAATCATTTCTGCTGATTCAACAGAAGAAACCTCTACTATTGTAGGCACAAGCCTTCTGAACATATTTGATGCTTTATCAATGCTTTCCTGGTCAATTCCTCCAACAATTTGCGGAAGTTCTAAAAGTTCTTTAATTGCATTGCCCTCTGCTGTTCTTTCAGGGCAAAAAGCGAGAAGATATTTTTTGCCAGATTTGTCTAGAATTGGCTTAACCAAATTTCTTGTTGTGCCAACTGGAACAGTGCTCCTAAGGACTACAAGATTGCCATCATGAAGATGCTGGCTTACACTTTCTGTAGCTCGTATAACATGCTCAAGAACAGGTGTCTTATTGTTGTAGTTTATGGGGGTGCTAACACATATAATGAAGACATCTTGCTGCTCATTTGACATATTTTGTTGGATTATAATATTTTTATTAAGATGCTTCTTAAGCAATACATCAAGCCTTTTCTCATGAAAATGAGGCTCACCCCTATTTAACTGCTTGCACACATCAGCATTTATCTCTACACCTGTAACGTTGAATCCCTTCTCTGCCATTACAACTGCAAGCGTCAAGCCTACATACCCCATCCCCACAATGCAGATTTTATTTGATGACATTTTGTTTTCTACCACTTTATTTTTGAAATAATAATAAAAGACCTCTTTATTCAATTATTCTGGGCAACTAAAAGGTTATTTAAACGTTTTGTTTCAGCCTTATGGCTTTTTTATCTTTAGAAGATTCCCTTATCGCTTCCATAACCCTTGCTTGCTTCAGCAATTCTTCCTCAAAATTCAGTTTTGCTTTTTTTCTTTTTATTTCATCACAAAAAGCATTAATCATTAATAGGAACTGGTCAACATGCTTAACTTTAATAATTTTTGTTTTGCCTTTAGATTGAACAACTATTTCAGCTGTAAGCTCTTTTGGAATTGCATAAGCCCTTTTCACAGTAATGCTGCCTTTGCTTCCAAACAAGCCGTAATTTGCCATGTACTCCATACCATATGCTACGCTTACTAATGCAATTTTTTTGTTTGGGTATTTCAGCAAAGCATCTGCCTTTACATCAACGCCATATTTTTTATCAAAGATAAGGTTGCTTGTAACTTCTAGTGGCTCTTCTCCATAAATCATTCTGCTGGCGCTTACGGGATAGCAGCCTGCATCATTTAATACGCCTCCGCCAAGCCCTTTTTTCAACCTTATGTCATTTTTGCTTGGATTCGGCAAATAGTATTTTCCATAAAAGGCATGTAATTCTCCTAGGTATTTGCTTTTAACTAACTTCATAACCCTCTGATGTTGTGGATGAAAACTAAACATAAGCCCTTCTAAAATCCTTATATTATTTTCTTTGCAAGCCTTCACCATTTTGTGTGCGGATTTGAAGGAGATTGCAGCTGATTTCTCGCATAAAATATGCTTCCCAGCCTTTGCAGCTATTAGTGCCCATTTCTCATGAAGCGCTATAGGAAGCGAGATATAGGCTGCATCAACATTGCTGTTAACAACATCATAGTAAGAGCCAGATGACTTGCAGTGAAATTTTTTTGCGAATTCTTTGGCTTTATTCTTGTCCCTGCTCCCAATTATTGATACTTCAGCCTTTTTAGACGAAATTATTGCCGGTATGACTGCCCTTTCAGCAATCCTAGAACACCCTATGATTCCAAATTTTATTTTTTTTGGCATTGTTAGTTATTAGAATTGATTTTTATTCTGAATGTATCATCCTCAAACTTATTGCCGCTTCTGGATTTTGAAGATAAAGTCAATATTGTTGAGTCATCTAAGGCTTCCATTGAATGGTAGAAGTAAGGAGGTATTTCAGCAATATCCATTTCCTTTATTATTGACTCTTTTGGCTTTGAAGTCTTAGCTTTAAGATCTTTTACAACCAGCTTTAATTTCCCTTTAATAACAAAAGTGTACTGCTTTTGCTTTTTATGGTAATGCTTTCCCCTAACAGAGCCTGCTTTGCATGTTATAATGCCAACATGCTTTATTGACTCGTCATTCAAAATATCTGCAATGTAGCCTCTTCCATCACTTGCTATTGGCTTTATTTTTATAATTTTGAATTTGCCCATTTTCATGACTAAACAATACGAGGCTCTGGAATGGGTATAATAAACTTTCCGCCTCTCTGCTTGTATTCCACAAGATTATTCATAATCTCTTCAGCCAAATTCCATGCAAGCAGCAATCCATAGTCCGGCATATCCTTTAGCAGCGTATCATCTGGCTTTACTGGTATATGGGTGCCTGGTGTGTATTTGCCTATCTTCAGAGTTGATTTTTCTGTCGCATAGTCCAGTATGCTTGAGTCAATACTTGCATAGTTCAACAAAGCCATCCCTTTTGCAGGGGCACTAATCCCAACAATCCTTTTCCCTTTTTTCTTTAAATCTAACAGCAAAGCCCTTAAATGCTCCTTATGCTCTTTTACCCTTTCTGAGAATTGATGCAGAATATCTTTTTGATGAATGCCTTTTTCCCTCTCGTAATTTAAAAATTTCTCTACTGAGTCTGCTATTTTTTGCCTGTTTTTTCTAGCTACAAAAACGCGTATTGAACCTCCATGAATTTTTGTTTCCTGCGCATCAAATAATTCATAGCCAAACCTTTGGAAAAAGTTTACAAGTGGTTTTACAGAAAGGTAGGACAAGTGCTCATGATAAATAGTATCATACTCCAGATTATCTAGCAAATTTACAAAGTAAGGCGCTTCAACAACAAAAATTCCATTATCATCTAATAGCACATCTAAACACTTCATAAATTCGTCAAGGTCATTGATATGTGCAAAAACGTTTGTTGCTGTTACAACCCTTGCTTTTTGTTTTGATGTTATTTTATTAACAGTGTCGATATTAAAAAAGCCATTAATAGTTTCAATATTGTTCGCAAGTGCCTTTTTTGCAATATTTGGAGATGGTTCTATGCCAATTACTTGCATGCCTTGATTTTTAAAACCTTGTAATAAGACTCCAACATTACTGCCTATGTCAACTACTAAAGAATTTTTTGGAATTGAAAATTTTTCAGTGATTGATTTTGCCATTTCAAAAAAATGGCTTCTTGTTGTAGCTGCTATAGAAGTTTCATAAGGATAATTCTTATTGTACATTTCTTCTGGTAGGACAATATAGCCTAGTTGAGCTAATCCGCAATTTTGGCACATAAAAACTTGGACAGGATAACTTTTTTCATACTTAAATTGCTCTTCAGTAACAAAGTTATCAGAAGGTGGAGAACAGCCTAAATCCAAAAATAATTCTAGCCTGTCGCTTTTGCACATTCTGCATATCATAAATCAAAACCCCCTATAAAAGCAGCAAATTTAACACCGACGCAAAAACTAAGTCAATATTTAAATCTTTCCAAGAATATGTCAAAAACCATCAGTCAAAGACTAGTGGAATGTCGCAAATCATAGATTCATCGAAAA
>CAZUSQ010000077.1:0-5328 GCA_964622655.1 uncultured Methanosarcinales archaeon | reverse complement strand
ATTCTTTCAGCATTATTGCTTTCATTCAATTCTTCAACAAAATCTTGCAAATCTGCAATAGCACTAATCTCAAAATCTGAGATATTAACAAAGTCAATTTGATATTTAATTTGTGAATTAGCATCTAAAATGCTTGATTTATTGCTCTTAAAAAATGTCTTATTGTCAAAAATATCTGCAAAAACATTAAATGCTTGTTTGTTGCCTATATTTTTGAATGTAAAGTTTATTGTTATATTTCCAATACCATAATGATAACTATCAGAAACTGAGATATTAACAGTTAAATCAGGCAAACCTCCACTATCAAAATCATTAAAGTTGTAGTTTGCTGTTGTATAGGCATCGTTTATTTTGTCTATTAGAATACCATTTTCAAAAAGTTCTACGTATTTTACTACAAAAGGTCCATTTAGTTTTTTATCATAGATTTTTGAGCCATTAATGCTAAAAGAAATTAAACTTTTTCCAGCATTTAAAAATGAAGATGTATTTTTTATTTCAATTAGATTATCAAATAAATCGTATAATGCTAATATGACTGTATAATTATCCTCTTTAACAATCTGTGTGCTTACATTAATATCTAAGGATACATATTTTTTGTTATTATTTGTATAAGTCCCGTTATCAGTAAAGTTGTAAATATAGGAAGTAACTGCAAAATCCCTAAAATCATAAAATGCAGTTGCAGAATTAACTTTTAGTGTCTTTCTTCCGATTTTCAGAGAAGCGATGGTGAAATTTCCACTGTAATGCGTCTTTTTTATTGTTTCATTGTCAAAATTGAATATTAACTGATTTGCTCCGCTTTTTATAGATTTTGTTTCTTTGGAGAAAATGATAGAGTTATTATAATTTAAAAATAAAGTTGTAACATGTGTTTCATTTTTTGGCGAGCTGAGTGAAACATTTATTCTTAAAGACTTATTAACTTTTAGGTCTTTGATTTCCAATACCCTAAAACCTTCTTCATAATTGGAATAAATTTGTGTTAAAATATTATCTTTTCTGTATTTCAAGCTTCTAGTAGAATTATAAACCTTTATGGAATAATTAAATTGAGCTTGAGAAAGCAGAATTGAGTTAAATGTAATATTTAACTTATTTATACCAAAACCTAATGCTTTATTAGTTTCATTGGTTAAAATTCCATTTTTATCAAATAAATTAATTACAAAAACAAAAGTGCCATTTATGTTGTTAGTAGTCAGTTCAAAAACTAATGTATCATTTATTCCATTATTGTTTTTATCTACCATAAAATCTTTATGATTCGTTATATTCATCTGAACTGTAACACTTGAAAAACTATATTTCGATATTAGTTCTTTGATAGATATAGGGTAAGCTAATGGAATTAAAAATAGTAAAATCAAAAATTTAGCCACCCCGTTATACATAAATATCATCAAATGTTATTGCTATAAAAATTTTCCTAAATCTCCTAAACCACCAACACTTTTATATACACAAAAGTCCTTCTAAATTAAATGGCGGAAAAAATGCAGTTTTTTCCTTTGGATGTAACTTATAAAGTTGTTGATGGCAAAGCTGTAATAAATCTGTATGGAAAAACTATTGATGACAGACAAATCACTATTCTTGATGAGAATTTTGAGCCTTATTTCTATGTAATTCCAAAAGACAGTATTAACATAAGCGAAAAGCTGGAAAAGATAAGAATAGAGAATGAAAATGAGTCATTTTTTGTTATAAAAACAGAGACTGTAATAAAAAAATATCTTGGAAAAGAGGTTTTTGCAATAAAAGTATATACAAATTTGCCTAGTAGTGTTCCTGTTATAAGAGATGTTATAAAAGAATGGGACTCTGTTAGTTCAATCCATGAATTTGACATTCCGTTTGTTAGAAGGTATTTAATAGATAAAAACATCACACCATTAGTTTTACATCAAGCAATAGGCGAATTTGTAAATCAAAAATCAAAAACAATTGTTTTTAAAGCAGATAGCATCGAACAAGTAAGCACAGATACATTGCATAATCCAAAAATTCTAGCTTTTGATATTGAAACTTACAGCCCTTTTGATTTTGCAATAGATGCAGAAAAAAACCCAATTATAATGCTTTCTTTTTATGGGGAAGGGCTAAAAAAGGTTTTTGTATGGAAAAAATTCAAAACAGATATTGATTACATAGAATTTGTTGACAGTGAAACTGAGATTATTGAAAAATTCAAGGAAATTATTGATTCTTACAAGCCAGATATTTTAACAGGCTACTTCTCTGATGGGTTTGATTTGCCTTATATAAAAACAAGGGCTGATAAGCACAAGATTAAACTTGATATTGGCTTGGATTATTCTGAATTAAGAGTAAAAAATGCTAGAGAAACAACAGTTGCGATAAATGGAATCACCCATCTTGACATTTTTAAATTTGTAAAAAAGATAATAGGTGGCACATTAGAGACATACTCTTACGATTTGAATGCTGTGGCTTCTGAATTGCTTGACGAGAAAAAGCACGATGTTTCTTTAGCCGAGCTTCCGGATATATGGGACAATAGCCATGAAGAGCTTGAAAAGTTCTGTGAATATTGCTTGCATGATTCTATCTTAACTTATAATTTAGCAGTGAAAATGCTGCCTTCAATCATAGAGATGGTTAAAATAGTAAATCTGCCAATTTATGACGTCAATAGAATGGGCTTCTCTCAGCTTGTTGAATGGTATGTTATGAAGCAAGCTCCTCAATTTAATGAGATTGCCACAAATAAGCCAAGTCATGATGAAGTGCAGCAACGAAGACTTAATACTTTCCAAGGAGCTTTTGTTTATGAGCCAAAGCCTGGTTTGTACAAAGATATTGTGGTTTTTGACTTCAGAAGCCTTTACCCGACAATACTTGGCTCTCATAACATTGGACTTGATACAATAGACTGTTCTTGCTGTGAAAACATAGCAAAAATTATACCTGACGAAACTGAGAAGCATTGGTTTTGTACAAAAAGAAAAGGATTTATTCCGACATTGATAGAAGATTTGATTACAAGGAGAATGCGTATTAAAGAAATAATAAAAAGTGAGCAAAATGAGAAGCATGTTTTTCTGGATGCGCGTCAAAATAGCTTAAAACTGCTGGCAAATTCTTTCTATGGATATCTTGGCTTTTTTGCAGCTAGATGGTACAACCTTGAATGCGCAAGAAGCATAACAGCATGGGGCAGATTTTATATTCATAAAGTTATCGACAAAGCACAAAAAGAGGGATTTTTTGTTTTGTATAGTGATACAGATAGTGTTTTTCTTACACTTGATGGTAAATCAAAAAATGAAGCAGAGAGTTTTGCAGAATCAATAAATCTAGAGCTGCCCAGCTTAATGGAGCTTGAGTACGAAGGATTTTATCCAATAGGAATTTTTGTATCTGCAAAGCTTGGACCTTTTGGCGCAAAGAAGAAGTATGCTTTATTGTCAGAGTATGGCACATTAAAAATTAAAGGTTTTGAGACAGTAAGACGCAATTGGTCTTTAATTGCTAAGGATGTGCAGGAAACTGTTTTGGACATAATATTAAGAGAAAATGACCCTAAAAAAGCGCTTGAGTATGTTAAAAATGTTATCAATGACTTAAGAAATAAAAGAGTACCTATTGAAAAGATAATAATCCATACGCAATTGCAAAAAGAAATTTTGGACTATGCTTCAAAAGGCCCCCATGTGGCAGTTGCTCAAAGGTTAAAAAACAAAGGCAGAAGCATAGGGCCAGGTTCAGTTATTAAATATGTTGTAACTCAAGGCAGCGATATAATAAGAAACCGCTCAAAATTGCCTGAAGAAATCAAGGAAAGCGACTATGATGCAGATTACTACATCCATAACCAAGTCATTCCAGCTGTTGAAAGAATCTTTAATGTTTTAGGCTTCAAAAAGGAAGACTTGCTTGAAACAAAAGAGCAGACAAAGCTGGAGGGGTTTTTCTAAAAATCTTGGTTTGAAAATAAAAAGATTTATATAGCGTGCTTTTCATACTTTATATAAAATGTATGTAGCACAACAGCAATATAGCGGAAAGTCAGAGCAAGTTCCGCCAGAGTTAAATTTGGTGGGTGAGTTCTTATATTTAAACAAATTGCCGCCAGATAAAGTAGCTTTATTATTTAGGGATATGGGGCTAGGCGATTTGCTAGTAACAGAAGAAGTAGCTTCAAATATGAGAAGACTAGGGAAGAAGTTAACAGATTTATCCAATCAAGAATTTCAAGCAATGTTAAGGAGATTACCCCTTCAACCTGCAACTGAAGATTTAATATAAAGTTATAAAATTTCTAATCAATTTCATATTAAATTTTAAATAACCACAACCTTTAAATACTTCTATATTATTTAATATTATTTAATCTTATGAGCAAGAAAGAGCAATTTGTTAGGTACATAAGGAAAACAGGCACAAGTCTTGGCATAAATATACCTCTTGAGGTAATCAAAATTCTCAATCTTAAGGAAAATGAAATAGTAAGAGTTACAATCGAAAAGCTAAAAAAAGGTGGTAAGAATTGATGTAAGTAAGTATATTGACGAGCTGAAAAACTTTACAGCAGAAGCTAAAGAAATAGATTTGTACTCTTTAAAAAATGAACTTGTAAAACTAAACGAGTCTTCAAAAGTTTTTGAGGATTTTGAGAAAGAATCAATGACTATTGGTAAAAATACATTATCACAAATACAAAATTTGAGTTCACTAATAAAAATAAGAAATTTAGCATCCGAAATAAAGAAAAAAGACAAAATAAATGAAAAACTACATAGCCTTCACTTTAATTTAAATATTCTAAAAAATGCGTCAAATATTTCAACAATAAAAAATGTTCTTAATGTATTTTTATATAACAACGACTCAAAAATTGACAACATAATAAATGAGTTAAATGATTTTAAAATAAAACTTGGTGAAATAAAAAATCATCATAAAAACCTATTGCCAAAGAGTTTGGATAACAAATTAGTAATTGAGAATAAATACAACAAGCATATTGAACAGCTTCATTCAATCCACAAAAAACAAAAGAATGCTTTAATATCGACAGTAAAATTATTTTTGAAATTAACTAAAAAACAGATAAAATGTCAGAAATCAAAGATTTCTGATCACGCTCAAAAATCCCAAAGATTTTTAACGAATCTAAAAAGATTTAAAAATAATCCAATAAAACAATAAATAAAAAATCAAAAAACGAGAGCGACTTTTGGCTGTAAATACGTTAAAAGTAATCCGCTTTTGATGTTTTTATTGAATCAATTGGCGAGGCTCCGAAGTGAGTTGTGAGCGAGTTCGCTTAGAACGAAGCTCACTCGCATGCCA
>CAZUSQ010000076.1:0-5347 GCA_964622655.1 uncultured Methanosarcinales archaeon | reverse complement strand
TTGAAACATCGTGGAGTAGTATGGATGATTTTTTATGGGGCCCTAAATCAAAAATCTTGATTGATCTATATGAAAAATTAGGATTTTATGACGACCCCAGCGTTGTGGAATTAGAATATCACACTGTTCAGACCGGTAGTCCTTTCAGATTCGACGATGCAACCCAAGAATTTCACCTTGACCCAGTAGACCTAACTTGGCCTGATGGTAACAAAGAACAGTTATATTTTTTTGGACCAGCAAATATCCAATATATCCTTGGTTTATGGGAGGAGAAGAGACTAAGGTTTGAAAAAATACTTGTAGATGGGAGAGTTAATGCTGATGTGAGGGGCACTCTAAGTAACATTAGAAAAAAATTATTAGATTTAATTAATGAGAGAATCAAAGAAGAGAATGAATACGTTAAATTACTCGATAATAAAAGAGGCTTGTTTGAATCTTACAGAACATATAGAAACGCATTTTTAACGCTAACTGGGCCTTATCAGGAATTCATTAGATTTAAGCATACTTATAAAGTTATAAAACCATTTTATTGGGACAAAGCAACAAACAGACCGATTTATTTCAATCCACTTAAAAATAGATTGTTATATGGCAGCATGATTGTCAATCACCGACCAACATCTCCAACGGTCACAACGGATGGGTTTACCTACAAGTTTACAACATTCAGTCCATGGCCATGGGAACGATTTACTGGACTCGAAAGTGAAGAAATTACAGATTTGAACGGTCAAAGGAGAACAGTTAAACTAATGACAGGTTTAGATGAAAATGGTTATCCTTTAGAAATAGACAACGATGGGGTTGTTTTACTAGACAAATGGTGGTACGAAATTGGCCATAATTTATGGCAATTGGGAACTATTTGGAACAAGAAAGGTGGAAGAGAAATTGTTAAAAGAATAAATCATATTAAACAACATGGAATAAGAGTTGTTGACAAAAGATTTGCTACCGACCAAGCCTATTTGGATTTGTTGGATATAGCTGTTTACATATATAATGAAGTAGATAGTGTTAGAGACGATTTAAGGGATGGTAGATATCATAAACATAGCAAAACTACAACAGATTACATAATTGATGCTGAAGGGGGACTCAAGATTGACCCGAATGTATTTACAAAAGTAAGAGACCCTTTAAAACAACCGATTCAATTGAAATTTAATCAATTTAAAGAGTTTACTCCAGGTGGTTATATCAATGCATACCCAGAATTTTTTAATAATCCTCAATTAGTTCCGGCAGAAGAATTAGCTGTTAAAAGGAACTATTTAATTAAGGAATGGATACAAAATCAAGCTGGCCAATGGGAATTTAAATACGATGAGGATAAATTAAATGGAAGAAAACCACAAGATGAAAGAGAACCAACAAATATAAACCCAGCTTTTGATAGAAGAGCCATTAATAGAGAGGCTCTATTTATACATTGGGGAAGAATGTATTATTATGAAGATACTGAGGGAATCACTAAATGGTCTGAAAATCCATACCCCCATATTTCAACGAGAGGGGTTGCCACTTATATGATGTATTGGCTTGCCACTAAAACTCTAACCTTCGATCAAGCAAAAGAAGCAGCGGATCAAATTCCTCGGTGGGACATAGGCATAAGAAGGCCATTAGTTGGCGGCAAGTTCATAAAAAATCCGTTTAGTGAGATTATAAGCCAATAAAAATCCAAACAATCTCTCCTCTCACCCTTTCCTTTCAAACACTATTCAATTTTACTATATTATATTGACGACAAAGATAATGGAATAGAATTACAATATAAAATAAAATTTACTTTTCTAACATCCTTTTTTTCCTTTCCAAATCTCTTTTCTTAGCGTTTATCTCTTTTTTATAACTTCAGACTCTTTCAATGAGCCATTTCCATAAAGGCAAAAATCTCATTTTTCTCTTTATGCTAAACCATTTTACTTCCTCTTCTGAGATTTATCTTGTAATCCCTAAAATCAAAACATTTAAATATATGTAGTCCCTAACATCTGTTATGTATATAGAAAAGAAGAAAATTGGAAAGGATTACTATAATTACTTAAAGATTTCTGTTAGATTTAGAGATAAAGTTAGAACTAAAACAATAGCTTATTTAGGGAAAGGTAATATTTACAAAAATAAAGCAAAAAGAATTTTTGAAAAATTCAAAAAAACTGCTAATGAAATAAAGCAAAAAACAGTGGAAGAGTTAAAGCTAGAAATTGCAGACATTAATAAAGAACTTTTAAGCGAGCAGCAATTAAACAAGTTAGAACAAATAAAAAACAGCTTTAATAAAAAATTAAAAATTCTGGACAAAGAAACATTAAAAGACATGTATAAAGATTTTATAACTCTCTTTGTCTTTAACACAAATGCTATCGAAGGTAATACTTTAACTTTAAGGGACACAGACCTTTTGTTGAATAAAAACATAACTCCTAGTGGCAAGAGTTTGAGAGAAATAAATGACCATTTGAATTCTAAAGATACTTTTAATTTTATGCAAGAAAGAAAACCTAAAATCAATCATGAAACAATTATAAAAATTCATTCATTATTAATGAAAAACATAGATAAGAGAGTAGGTTATTACAGAATACATAATGTAAGGGTTTTTGGCGCAAGATTTGAAACAAGTCCGAAAGAATATGTTAAGATAGATATGAATTTACTCCTAAGGTGGTTTAATAAGGAAAAAAATAGATTACATCCTTTAATCTTAGTGTCTGCATTCCATCATAAGTTTGAAAAGATTCATCCCTTTTATGATGGAAATGGGAGAACGGGAAGAATGTTGCTTAATCTAATCCTTATTAATAATAAACTACCGCCTGTGATAGTTCCTGATGCCCAAAGAAAACGCTATTATAATGCACTATCAGAAGCTGATAACACGGCTCTTGATAAAACTCAATTAAAACACAAAGGCATAGTTGATTTTTGCTATTTTAGTTTATTAAAAACCTATAACACTGTATTTGCTAGATGGGGTTAAAAAATGTTCCTCACAAACTTTCCATTCAAGTACTATGCAGTTTTGCCAGATTCTACTCTAACCACAAAGCTAAGGGAGCAGAGCTGGGATTTGGACAAGCTTTTTCCATTGATAAAAACAACAAAAAAAGAGCTTAAAAAATTAAGAAAGCTTAGGTGGAAAACAGAAAAGCAAGCACAGCAAGAATTTTCATTCTCAAAATTTACTTTTAGAAGCATGGAAAACCTAAACAGAAAGATAAAGGTTGTAGCAATTAGAGTTAAAAAAACAATACCGCAAAAAGCCCTTTTAATGAGGAAAATCCAAAAGCAAATAAGCCATGAAGACGTTATTGCTTTGGCAAAAACTTGTTTCAAAGGCAATAAACAAAATAAGCAAAGATGTTGCTTATTCTTCAAAACTTATTTTCCAATTTGAAGACGAAATAAAAAGACTGAAGGCAATTGTAGAAAACCTTAAAAAGACGATAAATAAACTAGTAAAAAAGGAAGAAATAGTAAAAAAGATTACTAAGCCTTGGGATAATTTAATCAAATATTTAGAAGAGCAAATTCATAGAGATTTGATGCAGATTTTCAGGAATATTTTTGTTGAATATAAATATGTTGGAACAAGACCATTAAAAGCTGCAACATAAAAAAGAGGTTACAATGGAAGTCAAGCTTTGGAAAAAGCCAAAAAACTGCATAATAATTGAAGGATTTCCAGGTTTTGGGTTAGTTGGCACAATTGCATCTGAATTCTTGATAGAGCATTTGAAAACAGAGCAAATTGGCAAAATTTTGTTTAATGACATGCCTGCAATGGTAGCAATTCATGAAAACAAGGTTGTTGAACCATTAGGCATATTCTACGACCAAAAATATAACATTGTGATTTTGCATGCAATAACTGCAGCAACGCATTATGAATGGGAGATGGCTGAAACAGTTGGAAAGCTTGCTTCTGATTTGCAAGCAAAAGAAATCATAAGCCTTGAAGGAGTTGGCTCTGGTGAAGATAGTGAAGGCTCAAGAGTTTTTTATTACACAAGCAATGAAAAAAATGCTAAGATATTTGAAAAGGCTGGCATAGAAGCATTGAAAGAAGGCATTATTATTGGTGTTACTGGAGCAATTCTTTTAAGAGTTGAAAAAGTTCCAGTTAGCTGTCTTTTTGCTGAAACTCATTCTAATTTGCCGGACAGTAAAGCATCTGCAAAGATTGTCGAAGCGCTTGACAAGTACCTTGGAATGGACATTGACTACAAGCCTTTGCTTGAGCAAGCAGAAAAGTTTGAGGAAAAACTCAAGACAATATTACAAAAAAGCCAGGAAGCGCAAGAAGTAAGCGAGAAGAAAAAGCTGAGTTATTTGGGGTGAAAAGAGATCGCTAAATTCTAAAATGTTTGATCTTTTCTTTCTTTATTTCTATTTTCTTGTACCCTCCTTCACCAATACACTTAAAGCATCTTTCTGTGTATTCACTAAACCAAGTTTTATCTTTTCCTCTTCTCTGCCAACATCTCCTCTTACATCTAAACAAAGTTGAACCATGTATTTCACATACCAAGAATTTCTTCTTCAAACTGGACACCATCCAGACCTTCTAACCAAAGACTTCCTTGCCTATAGTTAGTTGCTCAACTAGAGCTGGCCTATGGATGTGCGTCTGCTTTGTTAGTGTGATTCATTGTCATATAAAATTATTTCATGTGTTTTATATACATTATTTAGCTTTAAAGACGTCCATCATCTTTTTTCTTATTGGCTTTTTATCAGAGTAAATAATAGCTTCATCACCACTTAAGGCTATAACGTGACTTTTCTTTTTCCTGTTCTTGGTTAATTCTGAAAGTATTAGCCCCATTAATGCAGCTCTGATAATCTGATACATTACTACATCAGCCAAATCTGACATTCTATTGAATTTAATTACAGGTTTTTTGATATTACCATCTTTATAGAATTTCACTTGTTCCTGAAAATATTCTTTCCATGGAATATCCCATTCAAATTTGGTCGGTACTGTCTTATTACTCCAATGTTTTTTGACCTTTGAAATCAAAATAGCCTGTATTTCTTTAAAATCTTTTTTTATGTCCAATCCTTCTGCTTGGAGTTTAAAGACTAATGCTTTCTTCCATTTTTTGTGCTTTAATTCATAGATGCTTCCATCCGGTAACTTAAATTTGATTTTCATTTAACTTGCTCCATTTTGGTTTCTTTACTATGTAGCATCTTTTCTTGTTTAGAACAAATTTTGTCTTCCCATTTTTGGTCTTCTCTATACTGTAATTCTTCCCTTCGCCTAAAATATCATGTATTATATGCTCAATTTTTCTATGAAAAGAAACCCAACTTTTATCACATT
>CAZUSQ010000075.1:0-5375 GCA_964622655.1 uncultured Methanosarcinales archaeon | reverse complement strand
AATTGCTGTTGGGATATGGCATTGTAAAAAATGCAATGTAAAATTTACAGGCAAGGCATATTCTATTACAAGAAAAATAATAACAAAAGAAACTCGAATAGCAGAAGAAAAAGAAGTTTTAAAAGAAGAAATTGAAGAGGCTGAAGTATAATAAAATGGCAGAATATAAATGCTTTGATTGCAACAAGAGGGTTGCAATGGATTATTTAAGGAAGAGGATAAGATGTCCATATTGTGGTAGCAAGATACTCTTCAAGCCAAGAACTGTAAATACAAAAGTTAAAGCAAGATAAAATGGAAGTTTCAAAAGAAACAGAGCAGAAAATAAGCCAACTGCAGATGTTCGAGCAGAGTTTACAGAATTTTCTAGGCCAAAAACAGCAGTTTCAAATCCAGCTTGTTGAGATTGAGTCTGCTTTGAACGAGCTTGAAAATACTGATAAAGCATATAAGATTGTTGGCAATATCATGGTTGAGAGTGACAAAAACGAGCTAAAAGCAGATTTACAGTCAAAAAAGGAAATGCTTGAGTTAAGAATCAAAACAATGGAGAAGCAAGAAGAACAAGTAAGGGAAAAAGCCTCAAGGCTTCAATCAGAAATTCTAAAAAAAATAAAAAAGGAAGATTAGCATGAAAATGGCAGAGCAAATAAGCGAGATGGATAGTGTGATAATCAGCTTAAATGAAATTCAAGCAGATGTGACTGTTCCTAGAAATGTAAGAACTAAAATCGAAGAAATTATCAATACTTTAAATGAAGATGCAGAATTGTCAATAAAGGTTAGCAAAGCGTTAAACAAGCTTGATGAGATTGCTGGAGATGTAAATTTGCAAGCTTACTCAAGAACCCAGATATGGAATGTTATGAGTTTGCTTGAGAAATTATAATTAAATGAAATATGCTCACCTCATAAAGTTGACTGTTTTTTCTTATGAAAATGAAAATAATGAGTCCATCTTAGATTCTTTTTTGAAATTTTTTCCTTTTAGCATTGAAGATAATAAAGTTATTTTAAGGAAAACTAATGCTATTGGCTTTAATGATAAGAAAATAGAAGTGCTTGAGATTACATTAACAAAAACAAATTTAATAAACCAGTTTTTGAAGAATTTACTTAGCAACTTAAATGAAAATCAAAAAAATGAAATATTGCAGCAAATTGAGTCAAGGCTAGATGAAAATCTTGATTTCTTTTTGAGGTTTGATAAAGACACTTGGATTAATGAGAAAAAATTAGTACTAACAGATTCTGGCAAATGTTTCCATTTGAAAATTAGTGTTGCCGCATTTCCAAAGAAAAGAGAAATTGCTTTAAATGTAGTTAGAGATTTGTTTTCTTAAAAATGAAGACTCTAAAAATAGGAAACAGTTTGGTTATAAAAGCAGATAAAAATGAAGTTAAAGAAGCATGCTTTAATTTATTTGAATTTCTAAATTTTCAAAATAAATTAAAAAATATAGACAAAGTTATAATAAAGCCCAATATTGTTTCAATGCAGCATTATACTCTTGGCTCTATAACAGATCCTCTTGTTATTGACGAATTGATAAAATACATTAGAAAATTCTCGAAGAAAGAAATATTGTTTGTTGAATCAGAAACAATATGGAAGACAAGAAAAAGAATTGAGCAAGATGAGCCGGATTATAATAAAAAAGAGCAACTAATTGGATTTAATTTGTCCATGAAAAGTTCAGGTATTGAAAATATAATTAAAAAATATAAAAATGTAAAAGTGCTAAATATAACAAGAGCAAAAAAGCTTAGTACCAACTTTGTAAAAGATAAAATAAACAAAAAAATTGGTAAAAAAGCTAATGAAATATTTCCAGAATTCTTTAGAATGATACCCACTGAGTTTGATGCAAAAGCGATATTTATTAGTTTATCAAAAATAAAAAGCCATTGCTTTAAAGATACAAAAATCACTAATTGCATGAAAAATCAATATGGGTTAATTGCCTATCCTGACAAAACAATTTATCATTATAAGCTTTCAGAAACAATACAATATGTAAATATGATTGCTCAATCCTTTTTTGACTGTTATTATATAACAGAAGCTTTGAGGTATACTATGGAAGGTGGAGGTCCAACAAAAGGTGATACTCTAAAAAATCTTGGAATTGTAGTTGCAGGAACTAACCCTGTCGAAATAGACGCAATAGCAGCAACATTAATGGAAGTTAATCCATTAAAATTGGATTATTTGCAATCGTCAAGAGGTTTGCTTGGCGATTATAATAAAAAAATCCTTGCAAAAATACCTAAAAGCTTTAAATATCGCTTCAAATTGCATCCTGAAATTGAAAAGATAACAAGGGAAGGTTTGATTTATCAATAAAATGCTCAAAATAAAAATTGCACCTTCAATACTTTCTGCTGATTTGTCAAAAATCAATCAGGAAATAAAAGAAGTTGAAAGATACTCTAATTTGATTCATATTGACATTATGGATGGTATTTTTGTGCCACCAACAACAGTTGATGCGAATTTTGTAAAAAAAATTAAGACAAAAGTTCCTCTTGATGTTCATTTGATGGTGCACGAGCCAAGTTATTCTTACATTAAAGGTTTTATTGATGCTGGCGCTTATTCTATAACAATTCATGAGGAAGCTTGCAGAAACCCTGTTAAGCAAATTGAGTTTATTAAAAAAAATAGGGTAAAAGTTGCTATTTCCATTAAACCAAAAACTTTATTATATAGAATAAAAAAATATATAGATATAGTTGATATGGTTTTAATAATGACAGTTGAGCCAGGCTATGCTGGGCAAAAGTTTATTGCCTCAACAATGCCAAAAGTAAGTGAGTTAAGAAAGCTCAAGCCAAAGATAGACATTGAAGTTGATGGCGGCATTAATCCTTATACCGCAAGAATTGCTTATGACGAAGGGGCAAATGTATTTGTAGCAGGCACTTCTCTTTTTGGAAAAAAAGACAGGGTCGCTGCAATAAAAGAAATTTTAAACAGCTTAAAATAATAAGCTACCAATAATATTTAAAAATAGTGACAATAACTAAATAAAAATTGTAAAGAAATAATACTATGAAACAAAAAATAATAGATCCATGGGGTTCTGGACTGCTTGAAGATTATGAAAAAATAATAAAGGATTTTGGATTGGAGATTTTTAATGCCAAACTATTTCCAAATCCTAACAGAATTATGAGAAGAGGAGTTGTATTTGCAGGCAGGGACTTAAAAATAATTGCAGATGCGATAAAGCATAAGAAAAAATACTATGTGTTAAGTGGAATTATGCCATCTTATGAAAAAATACACTTTGGCACAAAAATGGTTGTTGAGAATATTAAGTATTTTCAAGAGCATGGGGCTGAAACTTATATTTTAGTAGCTGACTTGGAAGCAGCTTCAACAAGAGGCGTTACTTTAGAAGAGGCAAGAAAAAGAGCTCTAAACTTTCATATTCCTGCTTATGTTGCTCTTGGCTTAGATGTAAAGAAAACAGTTTTTTATTTCCAGTCAGAAAACAAAGAAGTTATGAATTATGCTTATGAGTTTGCAAAGAAAATAACGCTAAACGAGTTCGAAGCAATATATGGCAGCGCTGACCCTGGCAAAATAATGGCTGCAATGGCACAAGTTGCTGATATTTTGTATCCTCAATTTAAAGAAAGAAAGCCTGGCATCATTCCAGTTGGAGTTGACCAAGACCCTCATATTAGATTAACAAGAGATGTTGTGAGAAGAGTCAAAGCTAGAAAATTCTTTTTGCCATCTGGGCTTTATCATAAATATACTCCTTCTTTAGATGGTGATATGAAAATGAGCAAATCAAAGCCTGAAAGCTGTATAGAATTGCCAGAGGACATAAAATCTGTTAAAAGAAAAATAAGAAATGCTTTAAGCGGGGGCAGAGATACTTTAGAAGAGCATAGAAGACTTGGCGCTGTTATAAAAAGAGATATGACATTTGAGCTGATGAAACAACATTTAGTTGAAAATGATAAAGAGCTTAATAAGATTTATCAAGAATACAAATCTGGCAAAATGACAAGCGGTGAATTAAAAGAGATTGCTTGTGAAAAAATGGAAGAATTTATGAATAATTTTGTAAATGGTATTGGGCAAGCAAGAAAGCACATTGATAAGCTTAATTTCGTTAAGTTCAAATGAAGAAACGAAGTTTCAAATTTGGACTTTCCGAAAATTCATTAAATTTTCGTTAAGTTTAAATAAAGGAAAAATAAAGAATACAAAAAAGAGGTTGAAATTATGCATCATAAAGCCAACGAAAATCAAAGATTTTCGGGGCACAGAAAATCCGAAGGATTTTCTCGTGAATTTAACATAGCTCCTTTGTCAGGAGGCTATATGATCACAAGCATTGTTGGCTTTCTTATTTCTGCTTTTTATATATTGCCAAAATCAAGAACATGGGGCTTTACTTTTGTATTGTTTTTTACATTAATGTTTATTGCTTCTTTGATATCAATGACCTATGCTCCTGGAGACTGGCCATTGAAGATGGACAGAAAGAAAATGTAAAATGGTTGAATATACTGAAATTTTGCTAAGGCTAGTTCTTTCGGTTATAGCAGGCGGCTTAATTGGCTTAGAAAGAGAAGTTGTTCATAAGCCAGCTGGTGTAAGAACACATATGCTTGTTTGTCTGGGTTCTGCTTTGTTTGTTTTAGTAACACTTGAAACAATTCCAAATGAAGCAGCAAGAATAATTGCAGGCATAGCAACAGGAATTGGCTTTTTAGGTGCAGGTACAATATTCAAATCAAAGGACGAAGTTCATGGCTTGACAACAGCAGCTTCAATATGGGCAGTTGCAGGAGTTGGAATTGCAATCGGCTTAGGCTATTATTTAATGACAATAATTGCAGTTATTTTAATATTGATAATCTTGCAGTTGAACAAGATGGAGTTTTTTAAGAGGCTTTAAAATTAAGAGAATTTTTCTTTGAGAATATGGGTAAAAAGGATGAACATAAAAACTTTGTAGTAATAGAGCCAAAGCTAATAAAAAAACTGTTAAATTTACCAAAGCCTATTGGAATGAAAATTTTGGAAAGAATCAATTACAAACTCCATCTGCAAAAAGAGAGCATATTAAATCAGGCTTTTGAAGAAAATTTTTTAACAAAAGAAGAATATAATATAAAATATAAAGACAGGTTTTATGATGAATTCGGAAGCGATAGCTTTATACAGTACATCAATGCAGTAATGAATGCAAAAATTGATTTTTTTGTTACTGAAAATGAAAGAATGTTGAAAAGGAAAGAAGAACTTAAGGAAAGGTTTGGATTGGAAATTGCCAGTCCAGAGCAAATTCTGAAAAAATTAGATTAAATTGATTTTGCTTATTCTTAATATTGGAAATGAAAATATT
>CAZUSQ010000074.1:0-5522 GCA_964622655.1 uncultured Methanosarcinales archaeon | reverse complement strand
TGGTTGGAGATGTTTATATGTTACTACTATATAATGGAACTACTATTTAAATCTTTCGGTTTTTTAACTATTGTAGAGTGGTATATCTCTATAAAGATACTCTTAAATATTATAGTGTGATTATATGTATTTATGTCAAAAAAATCAAAACCAAAGGAAGAGTTCAAAACAATGCATGATGTTTTTGATGATTTTACAAATAGAACTATTTACAAATTAATAACCCAAGGGCATTTTGAAGGCTTGGAAAGCCCTATCTCAATCGGCAAAGAAAGCAATGTTTTCTCTGCATTAAAAAAGGATGGAACAAGAGTAATGGTTAAGATTTATCGCTTAGAAACTTGCGATTTCAATAGGATGTACGATTACATAAAGGATGATCCTAGATATTTAAATATCAAAAAAGGAAAAAGAAATATTGTATTTACATGGGTGCAAAGGGAGTATAGAAATTTATTAAAGGCAAGGGAAGCAAATGTTAGTGTTCCAACACCATTAACATTTTTAAGAAATGTTCTGGTGCTCGAGTTTATAGGTGATGATGGACTTATCGCACCAAAACTTAAGGATGCTAAGCCCAAAAATCAAAATGAATTCTTTGAGAAAATAATTGAAAATATAAAAAAACTCCATAAAGTTGGTTTAGTTCATGCTGATTTGTCGGCATTTAACATATTAAATTATAATGAAAAGCCTGTTTTTATTGATTTTTCACAATGCACAACATTGGAAAGCTCAAGGGCAAAAGAATATTTAGAAAGAGATATTAGAAACATATGTAATTTTTTCAAAAAGATAGGTTTAAAAGTTGATGAAGCAAAAGTTAAAAAACAAATTACTGAAAACTAAACAATAAACTTAAAAGTATTTATTATTTTAACTAAGAAAAATGGTAGAATATTCTTATGAATTGAAGGTTCCAAAAAATAGAGTTGCTGTTATTATAGGCAAAGAAGGCAGCGTAAAGAAGGATATAGAAGAGGCTACAAAAACAAAGCTTAGCATAGATTCAAGAGAAGGTGATATATTTGTTTCTGGCGAAGATGCGCTTGGCTTGTACACAGCAAGAGAAATAATTAAAGCCATTGGCAGAGGTTTTAACCCAGAAGTTGCAAAGTTTTTGCTTAAGCCAGACTACATTTTTGAGGTTGTTGATTTAAGTGAGTATGTAGGTAGAAATAAAGATGCGATGCTCCGCTTAAAAGGAAGAGTTATAGGCAAAGAAGGAAAATCAAGAAGACTGATAGAAGAACTAACAGAATGCAATATATCTGTTTTTGGCAAAACAATAAGTATAATAGGCTTGCCAGAAGCAGCGTCAAGTGCTAGGCAAGCAGTTGAATCTTTGCTAAGAGGCTCAACTCATGCAAATGTATATAAATGGCTTGAGAGAAGAAGAAGAGAATTTAAGAGAAGAGCTATAATGGAGATGTAAAATGCCAAACCAACAAGCAAAAACAATGCAAGAAATACCAATAGCATATGAACTAGCTAAAAGACAAAAAGAAATCTCAATAGCAGAATTCTTTACTAAAAACAGACATCTTCTTGGTTTTGACAATAAGAGAAAAGCTTTGTTAATGGCTGTTAAGGAAGCAGTTGATAACAGTTTAGATGCTTGTGAAGAAGCAAGGATATTGCCAGAGATAAGCATTGAGATTGTGCAGATGGCAGAATTCAAATACAAAGTTATTATAGAGGATAATGGCCCTGGCATTGTAAAAAAACAAATACCAAACATTTTTGCGAAGTTGCTTTATGGTAGTAAATTTCATACTTTACGTCAAGCTCGCGGCCAGCAAGGCATAGGCATTAGTGCTGCTGTTCTATATGCTCAGCTAACAACAGGCAAGCCTGCAAAAATTACTTCAAGAGTTTCTAAAAAAGAGCCATCTTATTATTATGAGCTAAGCATTGACACTCAAAACAATAAGCCAGTTACAGCTAAAGAAGAAATAGTGCAATGGGCAAAAGAGCATGGCACGAAAGTAGAGCTAGATTTAGAGGCAGATTACCTTAAAGGCAATCAATCTGTTGATGAATACTTAAAGCAAACAGCTGTTATCAATCCTCATGTCACTATCATTTATCAGCCACCAAAAGGAGAGCAGATAATTTATGCAAGAGCAACTGATACGTTGCCAGATGAGCCAAAAGAAATCAAGCCACATCCTTATGGTGTAGAGCTTGGCATGCTTTTGGATAAGCTTAGATGGACAGAATCAAGAACTTTGCAGAGCTTTTTAACAGCAGAATTTTCAAGAGTTGGACCTGGCACAGCAAAAGAAATCTGCCAGCATGCTGCAATTTTGCCGAATACAAAGCCAAGCCAAGTAAGTAGAGACATGGCTGAGAAGTTATTGCAAGGCATACAGAAAACAAAGCTAATAGCTCCACCAACAGATTGCTTAAGTCCTATTGGTGAAGAACTGCTTGAAAAAGGCTTAAGGAAAGAGCTAAAAGCAGAGTTTTATTGTGCAACCTCAAGGCCACCTTCTGTCTATAGAGGCAACCCTTTCATAATAGAATGTTGTACAGGAGATACGGAATTAATACTTGAAGATGGACAAATAATAACAATCAAAGAATATGTTGAAAGTACATGTTCTAAAAGAGTATTTTCGATGAATAATAACTTAAAAATTGTTCCAACTAATGTTTTAGCTTTACATAAGTTCAAAAATAAGCATAAAATTTTGAATATTACAACAAGAACTGGTAAGAGTTTAAAAGTTACTGCCAACAATGAAATTCCAATATTAGATAATGGTGATTTATTGTGGGTTAAAGCAGAAGATTTGATGGTAGGAAACTATATCGCTACTCCAAGAATAATAAATGTTTTTCCTAAAATACCATCAATTTTGGATATTTTGAATCAAGATTTTATTAAGATTATGAATGATAACATAATAAAAGATGTAATTTCAAAACTTAAAAACAAATTTGGCTCCTTAAAAAATACTTCTAAACTGTTAAAAGTAAATTATGATACCTTTAAATCATTTAATAGAAATAAGAATATAGGAAGACCAAACTTAAAATTATTCAAGTTAATGATAAATCTTGCAGATTTAGACTATCAAGGCATAAAGAAAAAAATAACAAGAATATCATATGTTGATAATGAATTTCCAAATCCTGTACCTATTAACTTACCAGAAATTAGTGAAGAGTTGTTGTATATCCTTGGACTTTTAAATTCAGATGGTTATATAAGCAAAGCAGTCATATCATTTGTAAATAAGGATGAAACTTTGCATAAGGTTTTTAAGGCTAATATAAAAATGTTATTTGGGTTGGATGTTAAACGATACACCTCCACACAATCTAATATTTCAAATAAAACCTTATATTTTTTACTGAAAGAATTGGAGTTTATATTACCAAAACTGCCAAACAATCTGATAGTTTCGTGGCTTAAAGGATATGCTGATGGAGACGGCTACCCAAAAGTAAATGATAATGGGAAAATAGAAGAAATAGGAATTGCTACAGCAAAATATAAAGAAGCAAAATTAGTACAAACCTTACTCTTGCGTTTAGGAATTGTATCAAAAATTACATTGAAAAAACCTTCTGAATCTATTGGATTTATAAGCAATAGGGCAGTAAGAACAAAAAAGGTCAAATATGACATAGTAATCAAAGGCACCGATAATCTACAAAAATTCTCTAACATAATATCGTTTAGGCAAATCGAAAGAGCAAATAGATTATCAAAAGCTCTTAAAGAAGAAATTGATTCCAGAATACGTGGGGACTTGATACCTGTTGGAAAGGGGCTTAAAAATCTAAGGAAGGAAAATAAACTATTTCAATATGAACTTGAATTTTCAGATCAAACAATTAGGCAAATAGAGAAAGGAAGACAAAATTTAACTAGGTTACACTTACAACAAATATTAGAAACTAAGCAATTATCTGGCATTACTTATGAAAAATTAAAATTACTTGCATTTTCTGATATTTTATGGGATAGGATAGTATCAATAGAGGAATATCCTTTTGAAGAGTATGTTTATGATTTAACAACGGAAAATGGGAATTTTTTGGCTAATAATATCATAATGCATAATTGTGCATTGGCTTATGGAGGTGAAATACCAAAGGAAGAGAAAGCAAACATACTTAGATTTGCAAACAGAGTGCCTTTGCTTTATCAAGAAGGTGCTTGCGCAATGACAAAATCCATAATGGAAACAAACTGGAAGCCATACGGATTGCAGCAAAGCTCTGATTCTGTGCCGTTTGGTCCAGTAGTTATTGTTGTGCATATGGCATCTGTTTGGGTGCCTTTTACAAGCGAAAGCAAAGAAGCAATTGCTCATTACCCTGAGATAATTAAAGACATTAAGCTTGCTTTGCAGGAATGTGGCCGATTGCTTGGAACTTATGTCAGAAAAAAATATAGAATTACAGCACAGATAGAAAGAGCCAATATGTTTGAAAAATACATTCCAGAAGTTGCAGATTCATTATCTATTTTGACAAATCAAAAGAAGGAGAAAATATTGCAAGGCTTGCAAAAGATGCTTGTAAAGCCTGAAATAAAAAAAGAAATAATAGAAGAAGACTCTGACGATAAGTTGTATAGGATGGAATTTGCTAAATCGCAGAAATCAGAGACGTCGAGAATCTTTGATTCTCGGGTTGTCCGAGACTAAAGTCTCGGCAATTTCTGGGAATTTAGAAAATTCATAGAATTTTCAAAATAATGAAGAAGCAAGAGAAGAAGCCAGTTAAGGAGCTTGAATCTTTGGGTTTAGAGCTAGTACAGGACATCGAGAAAGGTAGAAACCCCACTATTGAATTTACTTTGAGAAGCTTGTCAAATATTGTTTTTGATGAGAAAACAAAAACTTTGAGCTTGGGTGATAAGCAACAACAAAGAACTTTCTTTAATGTTGGACATGCAAAAAAATTTTTACAAACATTAGAAATAGCAAAAGTAAGCAAAACACTTATTGATGTTGGCAAGCATGCAAGTTTAAGGGATGTTTTTTATATGGCAAAAAGAACAATCCCAAACTCAAATGTTAACATTGTTGATGACCAAAGTGAAAGCGATAATGCGATTGAAGATTTAGAGCTGATAACTGACTGTTCAAGAGAGCAATTGCACGTTAATGCAAACAAGATGGGTTCTGTTGCTGGCAATGTTGTGATAGAAGATGCAGGTGACACAATAAACTGGGCAAAGCTTGGCTCTGGAGGTTGGAGTATTCCATCCAATGTTGAGGATATTCAATTTAAAAGTGTTAAAGCAAAGTATGTAATTTATATGGAAAAGCAAGCAGTTTGGGAAAGACTGCATGAAGATAAGTTCTGGGAAAAGCAAAATTGCTTGATTGTAACATCTCAAGGACAAACAACAAGAGGCATAAGAAGGATTTTGCAGAGATTAAATGAGGAATATAAGTTGCCAATTTATGTGCTTGCAGACTTTGACCCGTGGGGTTTCTATATTTATTCTGTGCTTAAATTTGGATCAATAAATCTTGCTTATATGTCAGGAACAA
>CAZUSQ010000073.1:5282-5563 GCA_964622655.1 uncultured Methanosarcinales archaeon | reverse complement strand
TGTTGATGCTGACAATCCACTTATTGAAATTGATTGGCTTCTTTCAAATGTTATTGCTGATGATGGATTGGTGAATGAGTTAGAGCCTGTGCTGTTTATTGACATGTTAACTGATTCATTCGCAGTTACACTAACTGTTATTCCTGAGCTTGATGGGCTGCCTACTGTAACGCTTGCTGTATGGAAGGTTAAATCACTTACGTTAAAGTTAAGTATTGTTGTATTTAAGTTGTTAGCCGCATCAAATGCATAGAAAGTAATGTTGTTATTCTCTACACTTC
>CAZUSQ010000073.1:1501-5272 GCA_964622655.1 uncultured Methanosarcinales archaeon | reverse complement strand
GCCTACTGTAACGCTTGCTGTATGGAAGGTTAAATCACTTACGTTAAAGTTAAGAGGGGGGGAGGTTATATTTACATTGTTACTTGCATCAAATACATAGAAAGTAATGTTGTTATTCTCTACACTTCCATTGGTTATATTCAAGGCAAATGTGCATATCTTTTGTTGTCCAAATGTTGAAGGGCCTGCCATAGAGTATGTTGCATTGGCTCTGCTGGCACTAGCAAGTGTGAAGTTGCATAGGGTAGCATCATTTGATACAGTTATATTAGCAACAAAGCTTGATAATGGCTGCTCTGCGAGCGGTACATTTATTGTTATTGTTGGTGGTATATTGTCAATCTCTATGTCAATACCGCTAAAGTGCGGCACAAAAATAGCAATTGTGGAGTTATCTGTATTGTTCCAGCATGGTGTTGTGACGCTGGCAATTGTTGTTGGTGCAAATGAATCAGCGCATACTGTTACATTAGTCGGGCTGTTGAGCTGGCTTAAATTCTCGTACCATCTTACTGATGCATTTTTCCCAAATACTAAATCTGTAGATGATGCGTTTATTGGGAATCGGACAATGCCAAAGTAGCCTGCATCTGGAATAAATTCGTCAATGCTGTTGTTAATTACGACAAGATTACGTATTCTTGTAGATTGATTATTTATTATACCGTTATAAATAATTGTGCTGTTTCGCAGTACTGAGAAGTTTAATTTGTCCCAGTTTACAGCTGAGGCATTAAACATTATAGTTACGTTAGCTACAACTTTTTCATCTGTGCTGTTCAATGCCATAAATAAGCTTAAGGTTTGGTCAGTAACAGTTCTTGTGTCTGTTAAAGTAGCACCGCTAGCATTTGTTAAGTTAACAAATTGGATATTTACATTATACGTTGTGAATACTGTACGACTGCCAGCTGACACATTTAAACCGAAAAAGTTTACTGGCCCTGTTTGGGTAAATGTGATTATGCTGCTGTTTCTTTCATTTCCTCTTGTATCATTAACCCTTATCTTGATTGTATGGGTTCCAGGTGTAAAGTTGATGCTTCTGGTCACAAAGCCGAATACCGATGTATTTTGCCCTTGCACTTGTGTTAATCTGGATGCATTTATTGAATGATTTAAGATATTTAAGCCATCGTCCAAGTAATAGCCAACAGTATCTATAGTGTTCATGCTGTCGAGTGCAGAAACATTTACATCTACAATATCTGCTCTCCTCTCATTATTAAGCGGTGTATGGAAGGTTATAGTTGGACCCACATCATCAACTGCAAATTGGTACATCCTTGTTCTTGAATTGCCCACAGCATCTGTTGCAGTAACTGTCACTGTTCGATTTGCTTCTGTGCCCTTGCAATCAGTGTAATTAAATGGTGTGAATCCAGTTCCATTTGTGACAAGGTTGCCTGCAGTTGTGTTGCAGCTTGATGTCCATGTCATGTTCTGTAAAGTAGCTACTCCTCCATCTACAGTTGCATTAAATACAAAGAAATGATAAGGTGTCACATTAGATTGATTGACTGTTGTAGCAAAATCTGTTCCATCAGAAGTCGATCTAATTGCGCCCAAAACTAAGCTCATTCCTTCTCCTGTTTGCACAACAAAGCTATGTAGGTATAACTCATAATTACCCCATTCATCTTCTGCTGTTAATCTAACAACCCTTGTTCCATTACTTAATGGGCATGTTCCTGTACTGCTAATTGTTATAGTGCCATTTCTGTTTGATTCAGCCAATCCATCAGCTTGCGTATAATTTGCAAACTTATTGCATGTTTGGCTTGTGCTTCCATCTATTTGTATTGCAACATATCTAAGTTTATTATTTTCAGTAACATTCCATATAACTGTAGGAGTTGTATCTGATATATTTGTGCCGTTTACATGAATGTTTCCATTAACAAAAACAAGCAAAGTTGGTGTTGTTGTGTCATTAATTTGAACTGTTAGATTACCCTCCCCAACATTTACACGTGAGGTGTTAACATTTCCTACAGTATCATTTGCAATAACCCTGAAACTTACATTCTTTCCTTCAAACTCGTTATGGCCTTTTGGGATTGGGAATGAGAAATTAGCCCATCCTGCTCCATTTGTCAGTTCTATAACAGCAGTTATATTTAATGTATTCCATGCTTGAGCTGTCTCATTATAGAATTGCAATGAAGCATTTAATGGCTCTGTCAAATTATCACTCCAATTAGACACCACAAAAATTGTTCCTCCAGATGCAGTACCTGGTGCCCTAGATGTACTTGCTGTAGTGCCAAGCTGGAAAGCACCAATATTGTCTCCTTCTGAAACATTAAATGACGAACTGTTTGTTATGTTGAAATAGCCCCTAACAGGAGGTATATTATCAACTCTTAAATATATAAAATTAGTGGTTGTATTCATTGGATTGGTGTTGTTGCTTGTGTCTCTGCCTGTAACGTTTATTATATATGTTCCATTTGAGGCAAACGTATATGTGGCGTTACACGCAATTTTTGATGCATTTTGCAGGGAAACATTATCATAATTTATCATACGACATGATAACCTTGTTCTGGTGTCGTTTGTGAAGTTAAAGAAAGCTAATACACCACCACCAAGAGTTATTGTTACATTAATTGAGTCATTCATTGTTAAATTAAGACCTGTGCTGTCTGTGTCATCAACTGTAAAGTTTATAAGAGTGCTTACTTGAGGAGCTGAGAAGTTGATATTTATGGGAGTAGAATTGGATGGCGATAAAAATGTTACATTTGGAGGGCCAAAGTCATTTGCTCCTAAGCCGCCAGAGAAGTGATCTACAAATATATATGTAAATCCACTTGTTAAAGTAACTCCAGGCGTGTCTGTAGTTACTCCCCAAGAGCCGCTTGTAAGCCAGCATGCACTATTTTCTGGAATAACTTTAGTGTGGTTGAAAATATTGATGATGGATGCATTACATTGGGAAATTGTAAAGCAATTTGGAACTTGTGTTGAACTTCCATTACAGAACATTACTTTACCAAATGTATTTGCAATCTGTATTATTCCAAACTCGTATAAAACAGCATCTGGTATAAATTTGCCTACATCAACCCATGTCATATTAGACCTTAAGCCTGTTCCTGCTTGGGTTCGAGCTGTAGATGAAATCTCGCCTGAGTAATTTGTTCTGCTTGCAGTGGCAAATGCAGTTTCATTTACTCTAGCTCCTACAATGAATACTCCTTGAGCATCAGTAAAGTTAATATTAAAAGTAAGGTTTAAAGTTTCAGGTCTTAGGAAATCACTAGCAGCAAAGTCTGTTCCATTGCCATATCTTATGTCCATTCCTGAAAATGTAAATCCCGTCTCAGCATGTGCTGGGGTACTGCCACCTTTACTAAATTGCCTTTCAAAGTCGCTACCAACCATTCCTTTGATAATTAAGTCAGCTTTTGAGGTGCATGTTACTCTGCCAAATGTGTCATTTGCACAGAAGAATATGCCATGCATTCCTGGACTTGTGAAGTTGCTGCTGAAATTTAACAAAGCAAAAAGACTTGCATTGTATCTTCTTATATCAGGAGATGGAGTTGCTATTGATGTGTCAAGTGTCATTGTTCTATTAACTAGTGTAGTTGGTGTTTCATTTAAATCACTAAGAAGCCCATAATGCCCAACCATTCCGCTAATAGTTGGCTGGGTATTTAGGATAAACCATACTGCACTAGTAGAATTGTCTGAGATATTGACATAAATTGCACTTGTTGCATTAGAAGTTATATTGAGCATTTGCCCCAAGCTTATAACTCC
>CAZUSQ010000073.1:0-1401 GCA_964622655.1 uncultured Methanosarcinales archaeon | reverse complement strand
ATCACAAAAATCAAAACAACAGAAAATAACAGCATTATATTTACTTTGCCATTTTGAGAATTAAAAAAATCACCAAAACCCTCTTTTTTCATTAGCACTCCTCTTTGTTTGTGGCAAATATTAAAGATTATTGGTTTGGCAACATATATTTAAATGTTTTGGTATGCAATATTATAGTTTATCTAAAAACTATTAATAAATTTTAAAATTTAAAACACCAAACCCCCTTATTTAAATCAAAAATGAGATTATATTTAAACTTTTCGTTATTTTTGAAAATTTATAGTTTTGAATACATATTTTTGAAAGAATATATCTATAACAACTAATCTATTTGAATTTAAAATGTTTATTAAAAATGTAACAAAAAATAAAACAATTAGCACTAATGCTGAGATTTTAGACGATATTTTTTTAAAATTTATTGGATTGATGTTTTCAAAACAAGCATATAAAGCATTAATTTTAAAATTTAACAAAGAAAAAATAATTTCTTTGCATATGTTTTTTGTTTTTTATTGCATAGATGTTTTATTTCTCGATAAAAATAAAACAGTTGTCGACAAAAAAGAAAATTTCAAGCCATTTACATTCTATAAATCAAAGAAAAAGGCAATGTATGTTATTGAGTTACTAAATGGAACCATAAAAAAGACAAAAACAGAAATAGGTGATAAAATTGAATTTTAAAATAACATAATTAAAATCTTACCCTTAACTTGAATAAAAAAGAAATAAAAAAAGCTAATAAGTAAATCAAAATTGCATTTAATAAAAAGGTAAGGGGGTTAAATAAAAAATTCTCAAATTGTATAAAGTAATTGCCAAGGAATAAAGTCTTTATATGCCCATAAGCACTTTCAACATCTCCAGTTATCAAGTAAGAAAAAGGGAACCCATATGCTTTATAGCAGAACACAAAAATAAAACCACCTGCTGCACATACATCTTCTTTTACAAAGTAAAGAGAAATTCCTAATAATAGTATTGATATGCCCAAAGCATTAAGTTTAAGCAGTTTTTTAATATTCATAAAAGATAGGAAAAAATAATTATATTTTAAAGTTATTGAAAATTTTAACAAACAATATCTTTAAATAACTAACAAAAATACTTTCTTGTAAAGGGGACGTCGTATAATGGATTGATTAATCCGTACAACCTGGCTCATTATTGCCGGCTCCAGATCGTGGAGCGATGAGTCGAAAGACAATGATTTACACGTCGCTTTTGAGCAAGGTACCGGCTGATCTTAGCAAAACTAAGAGCCGAAATCAGGGTTCAAAAAGAATTAAGTTCTGGAAATTCCCTGCGTCCCCATTTCTTTATTTTATTTTCTTCAATAACTTAAACAATGGCTTATAGAATTCAATCAAAAATATAATAAGCAAAGAAATTAAA
>CAZUSQ010000072.1:0-5573 GCA_964622655.1 uncultured Methanosarcinales archaeon | reverse complement strand
TATCAGCAAAGCCGTCTCCATCAACATCGGCAATTCTTCTTCCGATGTTTTTGCCATCTTTTGTAAATGATTCTGGAGATGCCCATGAGCTGCTAGAGAGCCATCCAGAGCCATTATTGAGCCATTCCATAGAATTACGTCAAAATTTTAAGAATTATTAAGCTTTTCTGACGTAGAATGGATTTTTGTCAAAAAGAACTTTACGTACCAGGAAAATACTTGTAATTTTAAGTCCATAGTAACTTACAACTGAAACTGGCAAAAGGTAGTATAAGATACTTAATTTTAAGCCAGAATAATCGTTAGTTACTAATATCAAAAGGGACACTACTAATATCATCACACCTAAGAAATTTAGCAAGAATGGGAAATATATCTTTTTTTCATATTTTTTAATTCTATAATATAATAAACAAATAAGATTATAAAATTCAAATAGTAAAAATGTGATTAACCCCATCATACCGAGAAATAAAGATTCTCCAAAGTTTTTTTGATAAATGATTGCGAAGATCGTGAAGATTAACTCAAATAAAATACCCGTCACCAATATAATGTATACTAATTTTAACCTTTTCGGAAATTTATTGTACTGTCGGGTCATTTTATTCTTATATTTGTAACTCTATTTTGTAGGCCACCTTTAACTTTGGGCGGTTAATGTATTTTTTTATTCATTTTTTATTAAACGATAAATTGATTTATAAATCTAACCATTATATTAATATAATAATTATTACCTCTCCATAGATTAGCTCAAACACTGTGGGAAATTTAACCAAGACTATCATATTTAACAATACATTCTTCCCACCAAGAGCAACCGTATGAACCCCCACCACTACTTCCTCCGCCACCTGAACTAGGTAAGCCTTTTCCTTCTTCAGTAAATTTTAATTTGCCAAAAGCATAAAACCAACCCTCCTCCTCAGGCATAATGTCCCATAACCACTTAGGAAATTTACCTGTTTTTTGTTTGTTAAAGAATTCCTCAAGTTGTTCTGATAAGGGCTTATCTGGATCAAAATTTAATCCAAACTCTCTTCCTAGTCTATTAGAAGTTAAATCTTCATAAGTAAAAAAACTCCAAGGGGCTAGTACGAATTGGGAAATCTCCCACGCATTAAACATAGCATGGGTTAAACTCTCACTGGCAGTCTTTTGGGTATAATAGGCGTTACCAAAAAAATGCCTTATATCTACAACCCCCTGATTTTCAGTATAGACAAAATTTGGAGAATATTTTTCACTTTTTTGATCACTTATATCTGATTTCTCATAATGACGATATTCTGTATAAGCTTCTTTTAATACTTGATTTGGAGATAAGTCAGGATTATTCTTTTCAACATCTTTGATATACTTGATAACTTGGTCCGCACTGCCTGCTTGAGATCTAACTGGCTCTCTACCATTGGGGTCAATAAATTTATAGGGGTTGTTCATACCATAAGAGTATCTATTTAGAGATTGAGGGTCATAAGTTGCTGGAATATTGTTATCAGGTTGCAGAAATTTACCCCAATTTGGATTATATCTCCTAGCATTATAATCGTAATCCTGTGTAACAGAGTTGAACTCCTTTCCAGTATAATCAAACCTAGACGCTTTTCCACCTTCAATTATCTCCCCAAAAGGTGAGTGAAAAGAATTCTCAACAACATTGCCACTTGCATTAGTGATTAAAGTTACAGAGCTTAAGTGGTCATTATGAATAAATTGCTTTTGCCCATCTGTTGTAACTTGTGCAACTAAATTTCCTTCTTGGTAAATATATTTTTCAGTATAATTTCCACTTGAATTTTCAATATGAACATAATTTTTATTAACATAATAAATTGAATAATTCAAAACTCCATTGCTAAACACATCCTTTACCAACACTCTTTCTTCAATCGGATGCCAAATAAACTCTTCTAGAATAGCCCCAGACGAGGTATTACCTTGACGGATTCTAATTAATTGATTTAGCTCATTATATTCTCTATAGAACGAATCGCCAGTAATCAAATTCCCATTAGCATCCATAATTAAGTTTAATTCTTCTGCAAAAATAAAAGGCAAGCTAACTATTAAGAAAATTAATGATAATGCGACTTTCCCGCTATATTTCAATCTCACGAGACAGTCACCCCTGTTGCATTATCGTTATAAGTGGAAGAATTAATCAAGAAAGTTAATGGATAGATTCCACTTGAGGAGAAATTGCTTTCAATAACTACAATTACCTGCTCGGAAGTATTCAACTGCAAGCTTAAAGTTGAATTTATTAGCTGTTCTGTATTATTAAGCCTCCACGACAAATTCAATGGATTTATGTTATTTTTGACAATGCTCGATATTACTGCTCTCTTATCTGTTTCAAACAAAGTCTGTAAGTTTTCTATCGAAATCTGCCTTATCCTGAATATTTCAATCAAAGATTCTTCCTGTAACGTTTGGTTAAAAACTTTAATATCGACCTGTTTGTTACCTTGTGAATAATCTTCTTCAATGATAACAATTAAGGATTCATTTTGACCTAATGTCGTGCTGTTCTCCAAAGCAGGATTTGTAATGTTAAACCTAGCTGTCAAATTAGTCCAATCGTTTTTGACCAAGAAATTGAATATTCTAGTTGTACCATTTTTTACATAATCAATAAAATTCTGTATTCCTAAAGAATACAGCTTTACATTTTCAGTATAGGAGTCTGTGAAGTTTCCAGAGCCAATTGTAACTTTAATTTGCTTAGTTCCAGCATTAGTAAAGTTTATTTCCTGTGTTATAGTTGTGCTTTGACCTTGATTCAAGGTTATTCCAGAAGCTTTATAGACCGAATTATCTGCTGTTATATTCCAATTTACATCAGTCAAAGTACTAAAGTAATTCCTAATCTGAAATTTAACCAAAACGGTATCGGTATCTACAAGGCTGGAATTATAACCTTCTATCTTTATTCCGTCAAAAAGGATAGCCGTGAATTTGCTTTGATTTCCATCGGCGGAATAGACAGCACAAGATAGGTTAGGACTACTTAAGCTATAATTATGCTCCATTATAACCATTAAATTCTCATTAGCTGACATATTAAATGGCACAGAAGACTGGATTCCGTTAGAGCAGTTCCAAGTCCAATTTACAGAAAGCTCGTTTATAGTATTTTTGGCATTAAATTCTGTGACAATATTAGAAGCATTTTTCTTTAGAATATTCAGACTGTTAGCAATTGCACCAAATAATAAATTCAATCTTTCATAATCAAAAGAAGCACCTGACCTGCTCGTTACATTAATTATGTAGTTTCCTCCTTTTGAATAATTATGCTCGACTATAACAAGAACATTTTCCTTTAACGACAGATTGAAAGGAATATTAGAGTCAATCAAGCTGGAATCTCCAAACTCTGCACTCCAATTAACGTTAGTTATTGAAGCATTCTTCTCATTAACTAAATAAAATTGGACTATTTTGGTCTTATTCGAATTATTAAAATTAGATTGTCTGTAAGTATCGACTCCTGCTTGGCTTGTCATTATTTTATAAGGAAAATGTGCCAAGCCTGTTCCATATTTTAAAGACGTTGTTTCGGAACTATTCCTTACTATTTTCAAAATGTTACCAATTGCATCATAGCTATAAACCCAAGTGAAGCTGTTAATGGATACGTTTGTTAATCTATCCAATTTATCATAGTCCATTACATAACTTCTATTGTTAATTGAATCATTTATTGACTTAACATTGCCTACATTATCATATGTATAGTTTAATTGCTGAATATTATCTGTTTTAATTTGCTTTAATCTCAAATTGGTTGAAACATAGTCAAATGTGGTAATCTTGTTATTGAGATAAGTCCTGTTTAATGGGTTTCCCAAAGCATTATATTGTGTTTGGTTAATATAACCCCTTATCTTGTCTAACTTGCCATTTAAAGCATAATAATAATCAAAATCATCGCTGTCTGGCAACCTTGTTTCCAAGATTCTGTTCATTGAATCATATGTTAAGCCAGTCTCAAAGCTGAATTTCCTTAATTTGAGTATCTCTTTTGTGTTTCTAAGTCTATCATCATAGGTATAAGCAAAGCTTATGTTATCATAGCTTAAATTGGTTAAAGTACCTTGATATTGGACATCATAGGCAAAAGTAAAGGTTTGGGAAGAGGTATTCTTCTGTAAAATCCTGTTTAAAGCGTCATAGCTCAGTTTTACGAGGTTTCCTTTGTTATCTAACTGTTGGACTAGGTTGCCTGTCAAATCATAACTATACGTCCATGTCCCTAAATCAGGATCTTCTAATTTTATTTTTCTACCAAGGCTGTCATATGTGAAATTAAATTCATTCCCGTAAGTATCTCTTATTCCAACCAATTCATCTGCTCCAGAATAAGAATAGGTGGTGTTATACGTCTCATTATCCAGCAAATAGAAATCCGTATTGTATTCAGTAACCGCAATTATCCTGTCATAAGCGTCTAAATGATATGTGTGGCGATTCTTATTTTCATCATAATCATTTATTTCCCACTTATTGAATGTTGTATTTTTGAATGTTCCATCTGGATTTATTACTGATGTTATTCTTGATAATGAATCATATTGATATTTTGTTTTGTTTGCTGGAATTGTGTCATTGGATATTATTGTTAGATTAGTTGAAAAATTATAAAAGAATGAGTTTTGCTCTTCTTTGACTCTAAACAATCCATCATAAAACAAATTCTTTACTACTTGCTGCCCATTATCTGCAGGACTTTTAATCTGTATCAAATTGGCAAAACCGTCATAAAAGTAATAAACATCTAATGTATTGTTGCTAGTTGTTCTTTGTGAAACTTTTATTATTTCTGGAGCAATTCCATCAAAATTGTAAGTATAAGATTTTGTTGGAAAATCTGTTGTATCGTAAGGGTCTATGTCTTTGGTGATTCTTCCAAAAGTGTCATATTCGTATAAGAAATCAACTCCATGTTTTTTATAAGAAATAATATTTCCAGTTCCGACGTCGTAAATGTAATCAACTGCGTGTCCTAAAGCATTTGTTATCCTGTCGGGATAAGTATGCGTGTCGTCTCTAATTCCATATTCTCTTGTAGTAGTTCTACCTAAAGCGTCTGTTTGTTTATACAGATTGCCAAAATCGTCATATGTGAAATATGTTGTTGGATTTCCTCCTCCAGTGTCAAGCCAATTTTCAACTTTGGTTAAATCTCCTTTTGATGGTGGGTCGCCGTACTGGTGATTGTCGTAGAAGTATTTTGTTTCTCTTATTTTGTTGTGTGAAGCATCGAATAATAAGTACCAACTTACTTTGTCCAATATCCATGCTGATGTGTTTATTACATAAGCATAACTTTCATTCTTCTCATCTCCTTGGACAGAAACATCTCCATAATTGAACTTTTCAATTACATTGCTGTAATTATCATATCTATATGAAGCATTAGTGATTTTTGGATTATTTAATTGTCCATCATGGGTGTAGCTGGTTGTTGATAATAAATTGACTATAAAATAAGTTCCATTGGTATTTCTTGTTGTAAAATTAAAATTATTGTCTGTTCTAGAATAAATATTACCACTAGCATC
>CAZUSQ010000071.1:0-5574 GCA_964622655.1 uncultured Methanosarcinales archaeon | reverse complement strand
AACTATAACTGCTAGATACTTTTTACTTACAGGCGTTACATCAAAATATTTGTAAGATTAACTAAATCAGGAAAAGAGGGGACATGTCCTCCAATCAAGCCGTGTCAAACTCCTTACTGTTCAATTTAATATCACTTAATAATTTTAGATTAGATTTATTCTCGAAATATTGTTCCATTTAAGCCAATAAAATGCTCACCACTTAATAATTTGGATTATTCACCCTTGCTTGCAAAATTGGTCATGTTTTGGTAAGATTTTATCTAATATCAGCATTTTTCCGTACTCACTTCTTCATAATTTCTGATATAACATCATTAAGGAAAGGTTGTAATTGCTTGCTATAAGGCTGAAATCCTTTCAGAGGTTTTAAAAGCAGATGCTCTTCTTCGCCTGGCTTGAGCCATGTTTTAATTTTTATTTTCTCTTCCAAATTTTGTTGATATTTCTCGTACTTAAGCATGAACATAATCTTTGAAATAATATTTGCTCTAAAAGCACTAATGTCTTTACCCAATGTCTTTGTAATGATGAAAACATCAACAAAATCTCTTGCTCTTATGCCTCTTCTTGTTAAAATGGCTCTTACCTTTTCCAAAAGAATTTCCCTGATGTCATATGCTATAAGTTTAGGCTTTGCAAGCAGAATATTTGAGTATTCCAAAAAAAGGAATTTTACTTCTTTTATATCAACATTTTTAATTACTGGCTTGGCTATAAGTTTCTTAAATCTGTATTTGAACAAATCAACATAATTAATTTGAATCTTAATAAACTGTTCTCTTTTAGTGATGGACGATAAATACCATATCTTCAATGTTAGGAATTTATTGCTCCCTCCAAATTCAACATATTTAGCATTGCCTTTCTCTGCCTTAAAATCTAAGCCATGTATTTTTGAAATATCTGCCACTACCACAAGCAATTTGCTTATTTCAGAAGACAAAAATCTTCTTATCGCCTTTTCGCTTTTGTTCTTGAATACGCTTTGGTTTATGTATGTGAAATCAATATCTTCTGAAAACCTGAAATAGCCAAGGTGGCACTTAACAAGGCATGTCCCTCCTTTAAAAACAAAATTTCTGCTGAAATACATGTCTTTTGAAAAGCTAATTAGTAATGATTGCAGAATGAAGTCCTTTTCAATTAGATTTTTGTCTTTTATTCCTGTTTTACTAGATAAGTAATCAATAAGTCTATTGTCAATCATATTAACTTACCTAAAAAATTTTTAACAGTTTTTGGATAATGCTTTGCATACTCTTTTAATCTGCTTTTTTTGCAGTTATTTACTAAATACAGAACCCTGCTTTTAATTTCATCTTCAGAATAACTGTTATATTTTCCAAGATAAACCATATCCAATAACGTCTTTTCAATATCAGAGTAATTAAAACCATTTCCTTTAAGCCCGAATTTAAACAGCTCTTTACTTAGTTTGATAAACTTTACTTTTGTGCCTAGTATGTCTATGGGCTTAGGCCTGAAAATAGTATCTGAAATCACAGTTTCAACTACAAAATATTCATGAGTAAGATTATTCAACTTGACTGCAGATTCCAAGCCAAAATACCAGTTTTTGATTCCTTTAATTTTGAGTGACTCCCTTATGGCTTCGATATAGCTTATCTCAATTTTTTTCAGTTTTCTCTCCTCTATTGACTTAACATAAAATATGCCTCTTAAAATCCTTATTAAGTACTCATTTGATGTAAGGTACCTTATAACTGCGTAATAACCCAAATGCAGTTCTTTGCAGTATTTTTTAATAGTATCTCTTGTAATGAATTTCTTCGTGCTTAATTCCAGTTTTTTTACGATTAGCTTTAAAGTCATTTTATCTCATATTGTTATATTTTTTATAACAATATAATATATAACATATTTATATATTTATCTGTTTTAGGCACTAACCTACTTATTTTTAGACAATGAATTTGAAAATGATAAAAATAAAGTAAGTGATATTATTATCACGGAAAATAAAAGCATATCAAGCATTAAAGAATTCAAACTTTATAATATCGCTAATGCTGAGAATTATGATACACATGTAATAAACATTAAAATTTCAGGAAAAGGTTTTAAGATCTATACGTTTACTTTTGGATAAGCTTTAGATATCTTAGTATGATATAACATTCTCTAAACTATATTTTCCAAACTATATATTAAAATTCCGATATATATATATATATATCCTTAATTAAAAGATTCGATAAGATTAATTAAAAGAGGTAATTTAATGACAGAAGAAAATAAGCCATTACTAATTCTTAGCATTGTAGCAATTGTTGCCATTGTTGGCATTGTTCTTGGCTTGTTTGGAATGAGCAAAACTAAAGTTATTTCTCCAGTTGGCACTGCTGAAGAAGACTTAGTTGGAGAGGCAAGTGAGGTTGAGTTATTATATGACGAAGAAGGCAATTTAGTTGGAGAAGCTGCAAAGCCAAAAACAAAATCTAAAACATCTACAACTACTAAACCAAAGAAGGCATGTACTGATTCAGATCATGGGAAAAATATCTATGTTGCGGGACAAGCAACAAACAAAGATGGTAGTGGAACTTTTGATTATTGTGATTTCGCCGCCAACCCTGGCATTGGATATTTGATGGAGGCTGTTTGTGTTAAGGGTTCTGCTCAACATACTAAGATAGTTTGTCCATCCCAATCAAAATACTGTAATAAAGCAGTATGTAGCTCAAATCCACCAGTTTGTACAGATACAGATGGAGGAATTGAACCATATATCATAGGAACAGTTAATGTACCATATTGGGGTTATGATTCTCCATATACAGACTATTGTGAGGACATAAAAACCTATGAGCCTTTTAGCAGCTGCACTGGTGCGCAGTGTGGTGTGAGAGAATTCTATTGTACAGAACCTCTTACAGGACTTGGATGGAATGATGTACAATGTCCAAACGGCTGCTCTAATGGTGCTTGCTTAGTGACCATACAGAGTTAGATACATAAACACTATTTCTCTTTTTTATCTTAAAATGGTTTTTGAACAATTATTCAAGCTAAAATGGATTGAAAGAAAAGAGCATGCTTTTTTCCTTGGATTTGTGTACTAATCAATTTGTTTTTGTTTCAAATGAAACTAAAATATTGGTTCAAATGAACCAAAAAATTTAAATAGTCAGTCTTCTTTAAGTGTCAAATGAAACTACCATATTAATTCAAATGAAACTATGAAAATAGAGACTCATTTAAAAAACTTGAAAGAAAGTTTGGAGGTAATAGAAGAAAGTATAGAAAGAGGACTAGTAGAAAGGCAGAGGAACATAGGTTTTAATACATCTGCTGCATGTGCAGATATGCTGGAAATTCTTCTGCATAAAAAAGGTCTTATAGATTTTGGTTTTATCGTTAAACATGAATGGTTGAAATCCAAAAACAGAATAAAGGAGAAATTCCCATTTGAATTTTCTGGCAAAAAAGAAATTTTTGATTTGATCTATGAAATTGAAGAAAAGAGAGATGTTCTTTGTTATGGCAAACCTCAGAAAATAGAGATTATTCAGGAAGTCATCAATAAATTTAACAAATTAAAAAAGAAATTTCGCGAGGCGGGCTTGAATGAAGTCTAAACTAGTTTCTTATGCAATGGATTTCGCATCTTTTTTGATTCAAAAAATTAGCAATAGGGCGGAAATTAAAAATATTATTTTATTTGGCTCTGTTGCTAGGGATGAAGCAGACAAAACAAGCGATGTTGATTTATTTATCGATGTAGTTAAAGAAAGCACAAAGCTAGAAAAAGAAGTGAAAGGACATTTAAACAATTTTTTAAATTCAACAAAATATAAGAATTATTGGAAAATGTTCGGTATTGAGAATGAGATAAAACTGATTATTGGAGAACTCAACAAGTGGGAAGAACTTAAGCCAAGTATAGTATCTAATGGAATTTTGTTGTATGGGAAATTCAAGCAGGAAATTACCGAAGGAAAACATAAAGCCTTTTTTATTTGGGAAAATATTAAGCCAAATTCAGTTAGGGTCTTATTTAATAAACAGATGCTCGGTTATAACCAAGGAGGCAAGTTTTATAAGGGACTAATGCAAAAATTCAATGGCGAAAGATTGGGCAAGGGATGTGTAATTGTTGACCTAGAGCATGCTAAAATTTTTCATGATTTGTTTAAAAAGTATAAAATAGGAGTTAAAATAAAGAAAGTCTTGGATTATGGATAATGTGCAGAAATATTGGTATTGGTGTAGTTAACTAAAAATTAATTAATATTTTAATATTTAAAATGGTTTTTGAACAATTATTCAAGCTAAAATGGATTGAGAGAAAAGAGCATGCATTTTTCCTTGGATTTATTTATTCTTTAATTGGTTTGATTTCTGCAAAACTTATTTTTCCTTCTAGCATTGGACTTATGAGCGTTGCATTCACTTCCTTATTGCTTATTCCATCTTTAAACCTGCTTTTAAGATTGGAAGAAAATGTTGAAATCAGGGAAAAGAAATTATCATTAAAACTGCTGATAAGAGACCATAAAGACATTTTTAAGGTTTATACATTCATGTTTCTAGGTATATTTTTGGCTTATAATTTAACTTCATTTTTATTTCCTGAATTAACAATCCAAAAATTATTTGCACCGCAACTAAAAAGTGCAGGAATCTATGGTTTTGCTTTTACAGACAGTCAATTATTAGAGTTATTATTAAATAACATGCTTGTTTTCATAGTTTGTTTTATTCTTTCTTTAGTTTATGGTGCAGGCTCATTATTATTTCTGACTTGGAATGCGTCTGTATGGGGTGTTGCTTTTGGCTTTTTTGCAAAACAATCTATTTCAACCAGTGGCGTAAACCCAATTCTTCAATTTGGAGCATCATTTTTCCCATTTTTACCACATATGGTAACTGAAGCAGTAGCTTACATCAGCGCAGCTATTGTAGGCGGCATTGTATCGAAAGCAGTTTTGAGGGAAAAACTATTTTCAAAAAAATTTCACCATATTATAACCGATGCTTTAATATTTTTAATAATTGGATTTATTTTGGTTATTATAGCAGGGCTTATAGAAGTGAAATTATTATAATATTTAATTTAGTAAAATTTTGTTTTTATCCCAAGCCTCTAAAAGCTTCTTCAACTTCTTCTTTAGTTGGTTTCCAAGCAAAGCATCCTTTATATCAATAATAAATTAAAAAATATATCCTTTTTCATTCATTGATAATATAGTATATAAAGTTTTTTAAAGATTCTATTTATTTTTGTTATAATGAAACAATTGATTATTACAGCAGACGATTTTGGCTACAGCAAATATACAAACAAAGCAATAATTGAATGTTTTAAAAAAGGAATCGTTACATCAACTTCTTTGATTGTTAATACAAAATATTTTCGAGAATCAATAAAATTACTTAAAAGAAACAAAAATTTAGATGTAAGTTTGCATATTAACTTAACAGAATTCAAGCCATTAACTAAATCAAAAATATTGGTTGATAAAAATGGCAATTTTATTGACAAAAATAAATGGTAGAATGGTTATTACAAAAATGTAAATAAAAATGAAGTTGAAAAAGAATTAGAAG
>CAZUSQ010000070.1:0-5621 GCA_964622655.1 uncultured Methanosarcinales archaeon | reverse complement strand
AGATACTGCTTATTTAGATTGCACATGGCACGATTCCCATTTTGATGCAAAAACAGGGCAATGCTTAAGAGAGCCTGCTCCTTTGGATAGCAAATTGATTAAGCTGCCGATACAAGTGAAAGAAGGAAAAGTTTTCTATGTGTATCCTTAAAATAATAATTTTAATTGCATAAAATGTTGGTAAACTTTAAAGCAAAGGTGGTAGGAATTGGATTTTTAATCCCGAAAGAAATTATCAAAAAAGAAAATCTAATAGAAAGTGAATAAGTTTTAGTGAAGATAAATTAAAATTTCTATATAGTATCAACTTAATCTCTTTTCAATCAATTCTGAAATGATTTTCCACTCCTCTTCTTTAACTAAGAAATTTGTACCTTGTGAAAATTTTAGGATTGATAAATTGCTTAATTCTGATATTTTTTTAATTTCTTCTTTCATTATTGGATTGTCAATTAAATTTATTTTGTAAATAAATTTAACTCTTAAAGTTTCTCTATTTTTACGGTTCTCATCTACCCAATATTTGGATGAAATGAAATTTGAATCGTTAATTGTTTCAGGGTTATCTACGACCTCAATCACACCATAAATTCCTGCTTCTTTTCCAGACATCCAAATGATACCAATATCTCCCTTTTTTATGTCATTTTCGTATTGGTTCACTTCCCAGACATCTATATCTTTAATAATATCTTTGTCCCTTAAACAATTTTGAATATCATATATGTCGGGATTAGCTTGGAATATCCATATTTTTGGTTTTCTAGATTTAATATCATCAAATTGTTGCCTATAACCTTCAATTTCTTCTTTTGAAACTGACTCTTCAAAAATATAACCATGTTTTTCTGCAACATCCTTTAATTTTTGCATCGAGATTTCTTTTGTTTCTATACCAAAATATTCCATAGAAGTTTTAATTCTTGTGGGAATTACGTTTGCCACGAGAACCAATTTGATATTGTCTTCTTTATGAGAACTTTTATATTCACCATAATACTCCATTAGTTGTCCTATTGCATCTCTTTTTAGAATACCCCTTTTTATTTCTACTATTATTTTGTTGCCTTCTTCATCTTCAAAAATAATATCAGCAAAAAGTTTGCCTATATTTACTTGTTGTCCACTCAATCCTAATTTTTTATCTCCAAAAAATTCATCTGGATATTTTGTTACTAAATTTTCAATATCTTTTTCTTTCATGATATTTGATTTATCTCAATCCCTAAACCATCCAAACCCCTATACCGGACAAATCTCCTGCCCTAATTTTTTCATCAACTCAAAATTCTCGTTATAGTCAACAGGAACATCAATTATTGATACTGTATTATCTTCTAATGATTTTTTTAGTATTTTTGAAAAATCTTCACCCTTATTTATTCTATAACCTTTTGCTCCAAAGCTTTCTGCATATTTTACAAAATCAGGATTTGTAAATTCAATACCATAAGTTTTTTCATGGTGAATTTGCTGCTTCCATTCTACCATTCCGTATTTTGAATCGTTAAAAATGACAATAACAAAGTGTAAGCCAAGACGCATTGCAGTTTCTAGCTCTTGTGAATTCATCATAAAGCCGCCATCTCCGCAGACAACAACAACTTTTTTATCAGGGTGTACTAATTTAGCAGCAATTGCACCAGGCAATGAAATCCCCATTGAACATAAGCCATTATCAATCAGGCAAGTGTTTGGCTCATAGGTTTTATACATTCTAGCAGTCCATATCTTATGCATACCAACATCTGAAACTACAATATCGCTATCAGCCAAAGCTTTTCTTATGTCATGAATTATTCTTTGAGGCTTTAAAGGAAAGCCATCGTCATTTTCCTTTTCATGATGATCTTCAAGAATTGTTTTTCTTAATCTGAAAAAATAATCAGGATTTTTCTTTGGCTCATTATTTAATTTTTCTCTTAAAACCCATAAAGTGTTTGAGACATCACCAACAACTTCTAAATCTGGGTTATAGTATTCATCAACTTCAGATGGTAAAAAGTCGATATGTAATATTTTTTTCTCTTTATTTTTGTTCCAATGAATTGGAGAGAATTCAACAATGTTGTAGCCAAGTGTAATTACTAAGTCTGCTCTGTCAAATCCACAAACATAATAATCTTTTGCATGAATCCCAGTTGTAAATAAAGAATATTCTGACTTATCGCTTATAGCCCCTTTTCCCATTTGAGTGTGTACTATTGGAATTCCTCTTTCCTCAACAAAAGCATTTAGCTGTTTGCTAACTCTTGTTCTTACACAACCATTTCCTGCTAATATTAAAGGATTTTTTGCAGCTTTTATCATCTCAACTGCTTGGTCAACAGCTTTGCTGTCAGCACTTGGTCTTCTTACTTTAATTCTTGAAAATGGCTTTGCATTATTGGCTTCCATTTTTGCAACATCCTCAGGCAATTCTAAATGAGCAACACCAGGCCTTTCCATTTCAGCTGTTTTGAAGGCCTTTCTTACAGCTTCTGGAATTATTGAAGGAATAGTAATTGAAGCATTCCATTTTGTAATTGGCTTGAAAGCATTTACAACATCAACAAACTGAAAGTTTTCCTTATGAAAGCGATGCAAGCCACCTTGTCCAGTGATTGCAACAACAGGCATGTTGCCAAGCTGGGCATCTGCCAAGCCAGTTGTCAAGTTCATTGCACCTGGACCTAAAGTAGACAAGCAAACACCTGCTTTTCCAGTAAACCTGCCATAAATTGCTGCCATAAAAGCAGCACCTTGCTCATGCCTTGTTGGAATAAATTTGATTTTAGAATTCATAAGAGAAATCATTATGTCTTCGTTTTCCTCTCCTGGAACTCCAAATATATATTCTACTTCTTCGTTTTCTAAACACTTAACAAATAAGTCGCTTGACTTCATTTTCAAATTGGAAATTTGTACTTAATTTATTTTCTCTTTTGATAGAGTTTCCTCAACTTGTTGTCTTAAAGTATCTAATTTATTTTCAATAATATCCCAAATTCTTTCTTTGTTTATCTTCCAATAGCGGTGAGCAACAACTATCCTAAAATCCTGAATTTCACGCCAAGGAGTGTCCTTATATTTTTCTTTGATATCTTCTGGCAATTGAGTAGCTGCTTCTCCAATTATTTCCATGTTTCTCATTACTGCATCGACTTTTATCTTATTCTTAGAAAATTCTTCGAAATCCATTAAGCCCACATACTCCTTTATCCTGCTTATAGATTCAAGAATATCTTTAAGATACAAATCAAATCTTCGCTTCAACTTTTTCCCCCTCAATTATATAAGGTTTTAGCTCTTCTCTTAAAAGGTGCTCTTCTCCCAAATCTATCTCTTTTCCGAGCAATTCTCTTAGAAAATGCAACAAATGTACAAAATCGTCAAATAAGCCTCTACCTTCCTCAAACTCGACCAAAAAATCAATATCACTGTCTTCCCTACACTCGTTGCGGGCATAAGAGCCAAAAAGCACTAGTTTCCTGACTCCGAAGCCTCTTATCTTTTTCTTATTTTCTTCAATTTTCCTCATAATTTCTTCTTTTGTAAGCATACATTAATAGATTCAATTGTACTATTTAAAATTTTCTGGTAAAAATTTTTAATCTTCGTTCTCAAGACATTTAACGAATAAGTCGCTTGATTTCATAGGTAGATTTGACAATTTCAATTGATTTTTAATATTTTTGTTAAGATTTCAATGTACTTTTCAATAAAATACCATTAACCCAGTATAGTCCAGTGTCTCCTGAAGGTAAGATATCGTATGTAAAATCTTTTTCATAAGGAACTTTCTCGATAAGAGCTATTACAGAATTATCCAAGTTATCACCCACCTTTAATTCTCCAATTAAGCGCCCATCTGCTGTCGGATGGTTTGGAGAAACAAAAAGTTCTCTTCCATCTTGAAGTCTTAGATGAACAATCAAAAAATTTTCTGGTACTTTTGTTTTTGCTACCTTTTTAACATATACTAGTATCTTATTTCCATTTTTATCTTGTGTCCATATTAATGAACCAATTTCTATCTGCTCAACTGTCACAAGACCTTTAGGAGTGCCTATCATTGAACCTTTTGATAAGCAAATTGGACAGCCTCCTGGTTGATTCTCGCACTCTGGCGTTGGTTTACATGTGCTCAAACCTCCTATGCGTCGCACTGGATAAATATCTCCGCAAACTTGTCCTTCTTTGCACTCTTCATCATATATGCATCTATTCCCTATGCCTGCTAAATACTCTTTAACATCATTTTCTGAAGGTGAATATTGTAATTCATTGGTTGTGTTGTCTATTGATGCATCTATATAAATAATTCTTGCTTTACCTCCTGCGCTTTTTGGAGGCAGAGTCAAAACAAAATTCACATAAGTTTTCTTCACCCATTTGTTATTTGGGCACCCATTTTCACAATACTCAACTACTGAACCACTAAAATTATTATAAATAATGTCGATATTCTCAAATTTTTGCTTTAGGGTATTTAGAATAGATTCTACAGTTTTATTGTCCGGTTGTTCCTTTAAAATTTGAAATAGAGTTGGTGGACCTATAGTTTGATTTCCTTGTTGATAAATAGTCTGTTGATTTGGCTTTGAGCAAGAAGCTATTAGTAAGATAAGAATAGTAATAGTTCCAACAAAAAAGCCTTTTATTATAATTTTACTCATTTTTTATGCTCGTACACATTTATCCCCTTAATATTAACAAACTCTCTTAAGCCATATTTTGAAAGCTCTCTTCCAATGCCGCTTTTTTTTATGCCGCCAAATGGCATTCTTGGATCTGATTTAACAACTGAATTGACGAAAACATCTCCTGCTTCAATTTTTTTTGCAATTTCCAATCCTTTTTCTTCATCACTTGTCCAGATGCTTGCTCCTAAGCCATACTCTGTGTTGTTTGCAACTTTAACTGCTTCTTCTTCATCATTTACAACAATAATTGGAGCAACAGGGCCAAAAACCTCTTCTGTGACAACTTTCATGTTATTTTTTATGTTGCTCAAAACAGTTGGCTTGTAGAAATAACCTTTTCTTTCCAATCTTTTGCCGCCAGTTAATATTGCTGCACCTTTCATTACAGCATCATTAACTTGTGCTTCAATTTGAGTTAAGCCATCTTTGTTAACCAAAGGACCAACATCAGTTTTCATATCCATAGGATCGCCAACAACCAATGCATTTGTAAATTCAGCAACTTTTTTTGAAAATTCATCAGCAACACTTTTCATTACAATAAATCTTTTTGCTGCAATGCAGCTTTGCCCAGAATTTATAGTTCTGCCAGAAACTGCATTTTTTGCTGCAAATTCAATATCTGCATCTTCTAATACAATAAATGGGTCTGAGCCACCTAATTCAAGAACAACTTTTTTCAAGTTAGCTCCTGCAAGTTCTGCAACTTTAGCACCTGCATTTGTACTTCCTGTCAATGAAACTCCTTGGATTAAATCAGATTTAACAAGATCAGCAACTGCTTCGTGGTTTGTTATTACAGTCTTAAAAACATTTTCTGGAAATCCAGCTTCTTTAAATGCTTCTTCAATTGTCAATGCACATTGAGGAACAACATTAGAATGCTTTAGAATAGAAACATTTCCTGCAATTAAAGTTGGGACTCCAAAGCGGAAT
>CAZUSQ010000069.1:0-5660 GCA_964622655.1 uncultured Methanosarcinales archaeon | reverse complement strand
CTCAGCTACCCAATTTTCGCCGAGTGTAACTTTTGTTGCGAAGCAACGGATTGAAATTTTCGGGATATAATAAAATTTCTTAAACAGCCATCTCAGCTTTAATAGGAGGATGGTATTGATAATTTTCAAGCTTTATATCATCCATTTTAAAGTTATCGATGTTTTTTATTTCTGGATTTAACCATAACTTTGGCAATGGAAATGGTTTTCTTGTTAATTGCTCTTTTACTTGCTCAAAATGGTTATGGTAAATGTGAGCATCCGCCAGTACGTGTATGAACTCAGCTGGCTTTAAACCAGTAACTTGAGCTACCATATTTAATAATAAAGAATAGGAAGCAATGTTAAATGGCACGCCTAAAAACATATCGCAAGAGCGCTGGTACATTAGCAATGATAATTTATTGTTTGCAACAAAGAATTGGAAAAATGAATGACAAGGAGGCAATGCCATTTCTTGCAATTCGCCTGGATTCCAAGCATTAACAATAATTCTTCTGCTTGTTGGATTTTCTTTAATTAGCCTTATTGCTTCTGCTAACTGGTCACTTTCTTTGCCATCAGGTGATTTCCATCTACGCCATTGAACCCCATAAATTCTCCCTAAATCACCTTCAAATTTTGCTTTTGGCTTCCAATAATCAGCTTGAGCATTAGCAGTCCAAATCGTGGTTTTGCTTAAATCCCTAGTACCATGAAGTATTTCTGCAAGCCTTCTTTCATCATAAGAACCTTCAATAAACCATAACAATTCACTAGCAACGCTTTTCCATGGCAGTTTTTTTGTTGTGACTGCTGGAAATCCATCTTCCATGTTATAGCGCATTTGCATTCCGAAAAGAGCCCTTGTTTTAATTCCAGTTCTGCTTTGTCTGTCTACACCGTTTTCAAGAATATACCTTAAAGCATCAAGATATTGTTTCATTTTGGTTTGTGATAATTTAGTTCATTATAAATAGATTTTGATTATTATTTGGTGTATATCATAAAGCTTGTTGTTTTTTAAAGTAGTAAAATTTCTTAACCACTACCAAAAAGTATTTATATAACTACTTTAATTAAATTAGTCAATATGAAAAAAAAGACTATGCAATTGATTTTTGTGCTTCTTTTTATTGCTGGGATAGTTGTTGGCTATCTTCTTCCTGGCGAAATAAAAACATTGACTAAAAAGCCATTGCAAGCAAATGTTTTTGATGTTCCAAAAAAGCTTGGACAGCTTGATAAAGAAACCGATTATTTCAAATACACAATTCTTGCTGAGACTGAAACAGGAAGCATTGAATTGATAAGGTTGGATGGCAAAATTCCAAAGCACATGCATCCAAAGGAAAACCATTTTGTTTATATCTTTAAAGGAAGGGCAAAAGGTACTGTTGGAGATGTTACTGCAGAGGTTGGACCTGGGCAATTAGTTGCAATTCCTGCAGGTGTACCTCATAGCTTTGAGAGGGTTGGAGACACACCAGTTGAGATAATATTGTTTTCAACACCATCTTTTGTTCCAGATGACGCAGTATTTTTGGAGAAAAAATAGATTTTTCTTTTATTTATTCATAAAATTAATAAACATTCACTTAAATTAATTTATTTATGAATAAATCTTGGCTTAAAGAAATCGCAAGAGATTTGCTGGCATTTGGCAGTATCCCATTTTATTTTATTGTTGTAATAAGAGCTGTTATTGGCAACTATAATGTTTTTATTTATCAAATGGTTATAGCAGCAATTACTATTTTTATACTTTATTTTATAATAAAAAATTCAAATTTGCATGTAGCAAGAAGCTTAGTTGCTGTTGTTTTCACAAGCTTATTTTATAAGGAAATCATTTATACTTTTTTTGCATCATTAATATGGATTTTATTGTTAATATCTGCGTATTATATTAAAAGGAATATTAGCATTGTTGTTAGAGGAATTATAATTGGAGTTTTAAGTTCTTTAGCTGGCTACTATGGAACATTATATTTGCTATAACCAAAACTTTTATAAAATACCAAAAAACTGAAATTTTCAAAATGGGTGAGCGCTTAATAATGTTTTCAGGCACAGAATGCGTGCATTGCAAAGAGATGTATCCTTTGGTTGAGCAGTTAGAAAAAGAAACTGGATTAAAAATTGTGCAACTTGAGGTTTGGCATAATGCGGAAAATGCAGCTTTTCTTGAAAGCATAGATAAAAATCCAGATGGAAGTGTTTTTTGCGGTGGAATTCCTTTGTTTTATAATGAAAAAACAGGCAAGAAGCTCTGCGGCAACCAAAAATATGAAAAGTTAAAAGCTTGGGCTTTAGGAGAGTTGAAATAAATTTTGTTCACTACATTTTCAATAAATTATAAAAATCAAAAATCGAGAGCTTCCTCTGAATGTATAGTAAAGGAGGAAACCAGCTTTTAATGTATAGCGAGCAGGGTTAATGCCCTGTGAGAGTAAAATTTGCCGAAGGCGGATTGATTTAAAAAAAGATGGCAATGCAAAAACTAGAAAAACCACAGTGGCTAAAGATTAAGCTAACCACAACTGATAATTTTATCAACATAAAACATACATTAAAACAATACAATTTACATACTGTTTGTGAATCAGCTCATTGCCCTAATATTTCTGAATGCTGGAATGGTGGCACAGCAACATTCATGCTAATGGGTGATGTTTGCACAAGGGCTTGCAAGTTTTGTGCGGTTAAAACAGGCAATCCAATGAAGAATCTTGATGCAGAAGAGCCAAGAAAGCTTGCTGAAGCATTGGCAGAAATAAAATTGTTTGATTATGTTGTTTTGACATCTGTTAATAGAGACGATTTGGCTGATGGTGGAGCTTCTCATTTTGCAGAATGCATTAGAGAAATAAAAAAACCATATCCAGAAATTATTGTAGAAGTTTTAATACCTGACTTTAGAGGAGATGTCAACGCCTTAAAAAAAATTGTTGATGCAAAGCCAGAAGTAATAACACACAACATAGAAACAGTAGAAAGATTACAAAAAAAAGTAAGAGATGTAAGAGCTAACTATAAGCAATCTTTAGGTGTTTTGGAAAATGTTAAGAAAATGAATTCAAAAATCTATACAAAATCATCAATAATGCTTGGCTTAGGTGAGGAAGATGAAGAAGTAATTCAAGCGATGAAAGATTTAAGAGCAAATAATGTTGATATTTTAACAATTGGACAGTACTTAAGACCAACTGATTGGCATTTGGTTGTTAACGAATATGTACCACCAGAAAAATTTGAATATTTTAAGAATAAGGCGTTAGAGCTTGGATTCTTATTTTGTGCATCAGGACCTTTTGTTAGAAGTTCTTATAGGGCTGGGGAGTTATTTATTAAGAATGTGACAAACAATAAATCCAACCAACAAAATTTATAAATATCTCAAAAATCTGCATTTTAGAGGTTTAATTATGCCAAAAAAGGTGTTAAAGGACTTTAAGATAGAGTATTTACAGATATTAGATGAAAATGGCAACTGTGATGAAGCACTGATGCCAAAGCTTTCTAAAGATGAAATCAAAAAGTTGTATGAAATGCTTATTCTTGTAAGGGTATTTGACCAGAAAGCTTTTAACATGCAGAGGCAAGGAAGGTTAGGCACTTACATTCAATTTAAAGGACAAGAAGCATGCCAAGTCGGAAGTACATTTGCTTTGGAAGACAAGGATTTTATTTTCCCAATGTATAGGAATAGTGCCTTATTGATTGCAAGAAAGCATCCAATTGTTCAAGTTCTTCAATATTGGGGAGGAGATGAAAGAGGCTTAAGAAGCCCTGAAAATGTAAATAATTTCCCAATTGCAATTCCAGTTGGAACTCATGTGCCTCATGCTGTTGGTGCTGCATGGGCTGCAAAGCTAAGAAATACAAAACAAGTTGCTGTTGTTTATTTTGGTGATGGTGGCACTTCCAAAGGAGATTTTCATGAAGGCATGAATTTTGCTGGTGTTTATCAAGTGCCTATTGTATTTATTTGCGAAAACAATCAATATGCAATATCTGTACCTAGAATAAAGCAAACACATGCAGAAACAATTGCACAGAAAGCAATAGCATATGGCATAGAAGGCTTGCAAATTGACGGCAATGATGTTTTTGCTGTTTACAAAGCAACAAAAGAGGCTGTTGATAAAGCAAGAGCAAGCAAAGGACCAACTCTTATAGAATGCTTTACCTACAGAATTGGTGACCATAGCACTTCAGACGATGCTTTAAAGTACAGAACAAAGGAAGAAGTTGAAGAATGGGCAAAGAAAGATCCAATTGACAGGTTGGAAAAGTACATGAGAAAAAAAGGGTTGATTGATGATGCTTATAAAGAAAAAGTCTTGAAACAATCACAAGAAATTATAGAAAAAGCAGTTACTGAGTTTGAGAAATTACCTCCTCCAGACCCAAAAGATATTTTTAAGTATGTATTTGCAGAAATGACCCCACAGCAGAAAGAAGAGATGAAGGACTTAATTGGTTAAAATGGTTGTATCTAATATTGTGCAAGCTGTTACTCTTGGTTTAAAGCAGGAATTGGCTAAAGATAAGAATGTTGTAATTCTAGGCGAAGATGTTGGCTTAAATGGAGGTGTATTTAGGGCAACTGATGGCTTGCAGAAAGAGTTTGGAACTGACAGAGTAATTGATACCCCATTGTCTGAGCTTGGAATTGTTGGTTGTTCAATTGGAATGGCTGTAAATGGGCTGAAGCCTGTTGCTGAAATTCAGTTTAGCGGCTTTGCATATGCTGCATTTGACCAATTGCTAAGCCATGCTGCAAGAATAAGGATGAGGAGCAGAGGCAGATATTCTTGCCCTCTTGTATTAAGAACCCCTTATGGAGGTGGCATTAGAGCTTTAGAACTGCATTGTGAATCAGGAGAAGCTATATTTTCTCATATTCCTGGCTTAAAGATGGTTGTTCCATCAAACCCATATGATACTAAAGGTTTGCTTGCATCTGCTATTAGAGATCCTGACCCTGTTATATTTTATGAGCCAATGAGAATTTACAGAGCAATAAAGCAAGATATTCCAGAAAACGATTACATTGTGCCATTAGGCAAAGCTAACATTGTGCAGGAAGGAGATGACTTAACATTAATTGCATGGGGTGCAATGATTAAGACATGCCAAGATGCTTTAGAAAAATTAAACAATAAATATTCTGTTGAGCTGATTGATTTGAGAACCATTAATCCATACGATTCAGAAACAATTATCAATTCTGTTAAAAAAACAGGAAGATGCGTTATTGTGCATGAAGCAATAAGAACAAGCGGATTTGCAGCAGAGCTTATTGCAGCAATAAATGAAAAAGCTTTACTTAGCTTAGAAGCACCTGTTGTTAGGGTTACAGCTCCAGATGTTCCATATCCTTTATATAAATTAGAGAATTATTACTTGCCTGATGTTAATAGGGTTTTGAAAGCAATAGAAAAAGTGATGAGTTTTTGATTAAAAAATGAAAAAGAAAGCGGATTCCTCAACTTGACTGATTATTTCCGAAGACGAAGTATATAAATATAAGCACATATTTAAACATTTCGTTTTTGTGTAAAGCCGCGGAAGCTCGACTTGGCTGAGCGCCTAGCTCTCAACTAGGTGTCTTTTCCGAAGACATGCGGGTTCAAATTTCTTTCGATAAGAAGGAAATTCCCGTCCGCGGCGCA
>CAZUSQ010000068.1:0-5722 GCA_964622655.1 uncultured Methanosarcinales archaeon | reverse complement strand
TTCTTTTTGTTGTGAATCTAAATGTCGATAAATGCTTCGCAGTTTCGTGGGATGAGCGAGCGAGAGTGAGCTCTCGTAACGCACTGCTCGAAAATCTTTGATTTTCGACAAGTCGCTCTCGTTATTGTTGATTTTTTTATTATTCAATGTATTTGATATTTTGATAACAATTATTTAAACAGTCCAGAAAACTGAACTGCTTTTTATAGCCTCGCAGTTATTGGAACAACTTGTGTTCCTTAGGCAATGTTATTTAGAATAATTAGTCCATTTAAAAAGGTTGCTAATCAGAGCTAAACACTTCCAAATCCTCATAAATTGGTCCTTTTGAAGTTAAGGTACTCTTTATCAATCTAAAATCTTTAACTTCAATTTTTTTATTTTCAATTTTTATTTTTTTTAATTGATTAATGAAAGACTTTTTATCATCTATAAACTTTACTCTTGCTAAAGTTATATGTGCTTTGAAATATTTTTCTTTTTTGAACGATTTGCATAATGATCCATCAATTTGTTTTTGTAATTCCAAAACTTTGTCTTCTGGTTTAATTCCAACCCAAACAACTCTAATATAATTCTCACTAGGAAAAATTCCAACAGAATTAATAGAAATAGAAATTTGATGAAACTTTATTTTTTTTAATTTTTCTGTTATTTCTTCAACTTTATCAGGTTGCACCTCACCAAGAAATTTCAATGTAATATGAAATTTTTTTGTTAAACTAAGCTTAGCATTTTTGGGCAACAGGTTTTGCAACTTAACAAAATAATGCATTAATTCATTAAAGTCAATTGCAATGAATAATCTCATAAAAATAAATAAGTATAACTCTATTTAAATATAACTTAAAAACAAAAAAAGAATAAGCTTATTGGTTCTCTTCTTCACCAAAATCTTCTGTATCTGCCTCACTATACTTTTTATCAGGCTCTTCTTCTTGTGCTTCGTAGCTTTCTTCTGTTTCTTGAGTAGATTCTGGCTCAGACAACTCTTCACTTGCTTTCTCGCCAACTACCTCAGCAAAGCCTACTTTTTGCAACACTCTTGTAACTCTTATTTTAACTTCATCTCCTTGCTTTGTGCCTGGCACAAAAAGCACGAAGCCATCTTTCTTTGCAATGCCGTCTCCTTTTTCGCCAACAGCTTCTATTTTCACATCAAGCTCATCACCAACTTTAACAGGCGCAAAACTTCTAGCCCTAAAACTACCTCGTCTTTCGTATCTCATATTAATTTACCTCTACCCATTTAATTCGCTTAGAATGTTCTTCAGAATTAGCATTCCAAAAAACAATCTATGTGGCAATAACAAATAAGTAGTATTTAAAGCTTATGCTAAAAGCTTAAACCACCGTCTACACATATGACTTCTCCTGTTATATAGCTTGCCTTGTCAGAGACAAGAAAAGCAACCAAGCCAGCTACATCCTCTGGTGTACCAGCTCTGCCAAGAGGTATCATAGCTAATATTATCCTTTTTCTTATGAAAGGTATAACCTTTGTCATTTGCGTTTCTATAAATCCAGGCGCAACCGCATTTACTGTTATTTTTCGCTTGCCAAGCTCTTTTGCTAATGACTTTGTAAACCCAATAACGCCTGCTTTAGATGCAGCATAATTAGTCTGACCAAAATTACCGCTTATGCCAACTATCGAACTCATATTTATTATTCTTCCACCTTCTCTTATCAAAGGAAGAGCGTTTTTAGTTACATTAAATGTTCCATCAAGATTTGTTCTTATTACAAGGTCCCATTGCTCTTTTGTCATGTTTTTCAATGTCTTGTCCAATAATGCGCCTGCGTTGTTAACCAGTATGTCTAAGTACCCAAACTTCTTTTTTACAATTTCCATCATTGCAGTACATTCTTCAAAATTAGAAACATCTGCTTTAACTGCTATACTTTCTACACCAAGCTTTTTAATCTCTTCAACAACACCAACAGCTTCTTTTTCATCTTTGTTGTAATTAATAACAATGTTTACATTATTTTTTGCAAACTCAATAGCAATTGCTTTTCCTATGCCTCTTGATGCGCCTGTTATCAAAGCAACTTTTCTTTTTTCCATCTTAATCATATCTCAGTATTCCACTAGTATCATAATTTTTACTGAATAGATCAAATACCTTTCGAGCACCATTAATAGCAGCACCTTTTAGTAACTTTTCATTTTTTGTTAAACGATTTAAGCTGAAATCATCATCAGGAACTATAGTTGCTATGTTTACATTATTTTTTACTTTTCCTTTACCGATAGATGCATTAAATGAGTAATTGTAATTATCAAAACCTTTTAGATAAGTGTTAAACAACTCCATTAACTGCCCCACCTGATGAACCATATACTGCATCAAAAGCTTGAGATAAACCTAATTTTTCAAGTGCAATCAAAGAGCCTGCACTAAAGACACCCCTCATACAGCCTCCTTGCACGATCAAAGCTGATTTTATCTTTTTTTTTGAATTTGTTTTGCGATTCAATTTTTCCTCTTTTCTTGCCAATATATTTTTTAGAGCAGTTAATGGAGTTGTTCCGTAAACATTCAAAATTCTCACCTTTCTTTTTTAGCTGCAACATAAATCCATTCTACTTTGAACCCTTTTTTATCTGCAAATGGATTTTGGATTTCAAGCTCTTTAAACAATTTCTTAGCCGCAAGCGTGATTAATTCGTCTCTGTCTTTCTCTTCTTCTGGAGAAGGTTCTTTGCTACCTATCTCAGGCAGAATTCCTGCTTGCAATCGCTTAACCCTTAAAAAGTCCAACCAATCTGAATATGCTATTTTTATAAGCTTATAATGTGGATCTTCATAAGTAAAGCCTGCATTCTTCAACGCTTCAGAGTACTCTCCAATTGGTCTAGGATCTGGAAATACAAACTTACGTTGCTGTAACTCTCTCTCTATACTTTCATCAAGATGCTCCCTATATTTTGCAAATTTATTGTTTGTTCGCACTAAATTAAGAGCTATGTCGTGCACTCTATTTATTGTATCATCAACCATTAAAACACCTTCTTCCCTTCTGCTTCTAAGAATGTTACCACTCTGAAAAATAAATGTACCTCCCGTCTTTAAAGCATTAGCAATGCCCTTAAATGTTTCATTTAAGTCAGGTATTAAATGAACTGTATTTGCAGACACCACATGGTCTGCCACTTCTTTACCAATAGTTTCTGAAAGTGTTGCATACCTCTCTTCTATTTTCTCTAAAAGAAAGCAATCAACATTTGGATTATTGCTAAAAACCTCATGAGCTTTTCCTAGCCAAGCTGCAGAGTTATCAACAAGCCAAAGCTTAAATTGTACTTTTAGTTTTTTTAATAGGTATAAAGCTGACACACCAGTCCCTGCACCAAAATCTACAACTGTATCACCTTCTTTTATTTTCGGACCAACAATCTTTACCAATTCGTCTAAATTCTTAAGATAATATGAAGCATTAACAACAGCATCATGATAAGCAGTTGCACCTTTAGATACAGGTCTGTCAGGTTGCCAAGGATTTAGCTGATGCACTATTTTCATTAACTCACCTTCCTCAGTATATGCACAGTCACAGTACTTCCAGCTCCACCAATATTCTGAGCTAAAGCATAGCTTATATTGCTAACTTGCCTTTGCTCAGCTTCACTCCTCATCTGCTTAACTAACTCATAAATCTGGCCAACCCCAGTAGCACTTATAGGATGCCCTTTTGCTTTTAAGCCTCCACTTGTATTAACAGGCAGCTTACCATTAAGATTAGTATAACCTTTCCTTATCATTTCCTTACCTTCTCCTTTCTTGCAAAAACCTAAGTCTTCATAAGAAATAAGCTCAACGCTTGTGAAAGCATCATGCACCTCTGCAATATCAATATCATCTGGAGTTATATTAGCTTCTTTGTAAGCAATTCCAGCTGCTTTTGTTGTTGACTCCCATGAAGTTAAGTCATCTCTTTCAAAAGGAGCTAAATAATCTGATTCTTCTGCAGAGCCTACAATTTCTATTTCTGTTTTATCTCTTGACAATATTAAGGAGGCTGCTCCGTTAGCCGGTATACTACAATCAAATAACCTTAGAGGGGAAGCTACAATTGGTGAATTTTTAATATCTTCAAGAGAAACTTTTTTGTTGTAAAACCTAGCCTTAGGATTAAGGTAAGCATTCTGATGGTTTTTATATGCAACTAAAGCAAGATCATCACTTGTTGCACCATAGCTAAGCATGTATTGCTGTGCAACTAATGCATTTTGAGCTGGAAAATTCATACCTTCTGTTTGCTCGTATATCCTCTCAGCCCCCATTAACATTTCATCAGTAACCCTTTTACTAATATTTGAAACCATTTTTTCAAAACCAATAACTAGGGTATTTTTGTAGTTACTAGTTTTTTGTAACCTTATGGCAGTCCAAAGTGCTGTGCCACCACCTGCACAACCAGCTGGAACTGAAATTATTGGAAGCTTTTTTTGAAATAAGCTACTGACCATAGAAGCACTATGCCTTTGCCTCTCACCATTACTCATAATATCATTATTTGAAATCACAATAACATCTATGTCATTCAATGACAAATTTGAATCATCTAAAGATTCTGAAACAGCTTCATAAATAAGATTAGTAGATGTACTTTCCTCTATGCTAAATTTTGTCATTCCTACCCCTTTAATAAACATCAGCTAATCACCTTTGAAAGAAGTTTTTTCATTTTTGATTTTACCTTATCCACAGGAGTTATTTTTGGTGTGCCTTGTGTTGTAAGCAATTTCTTCAATAATACAAGCTGCTCAACCTCACCAATATTTTCTGGAATTTTTGCTGTCGTATCAATTTTCATCTCATCAATCTTTTTTATGGCACAATCTCCAATTGCAACAACCCTTTCTTTTTTATACATAATACTTTCGTCAATTTGTGAGCCAATTACAACATTTATCTCATCACCTCTCAACCCAACAAGTTTTGATGTTAAATTGTGCATTATGTTTAAACAAGCAGGACAAGCTTTGCCATCAATAACCTTTATATCAGGATGTGCTGTTTCATTAGCAACAGGAGCTTTTATAGGATATTTCAAAGCATCTATTTCATTGCCAATAACCTCAATATTTCTAACATCAAAATTGTTGTGTGCATTTACATAATTTGGGATTTGCAACATTGTCACTTTACAAAAAATAGCATCAAGCAAAGCAGCATTTTTGCTGGCAAAAATCAAGTTCAAGAAAGCAGGCTCACCTAATGACAGAGGTCCTTGTCCTTGCATTCCATTAGTTGCATCTGCAATTGTAAAAACATCTGAAATTGCTTTAACCAATGTTGGTAGTGTTTTTTCAATATCATCATAATACATCTGTCTTTGTGTTTTTTCATCGACAAGCCTTGATAAATTCTCAACAGCTCCTGAAATTCCAAGCTGGAAGTTTGTCTTCATTACAGGCGTATTTATTATTTTTCTGCTTAAGGCTTCTTTAAATATATTGAATGTATAACCATCTGACTCAATTTCCTCAAAAGGACCTTTTGAAATATCAACAAAGCTTACACCATGTTTCTTACAGATATCTAAAATGCCAGATTTTGAAGCAGCATCAATAGCATTAGTGCCAATTAAAGCTTGCTCAGCCACAATAACATTCTCTTTTTTGATTCCAAACTCAAACAATACTTTTAACAAAGCATCTAGAAAATCAGGGTTTGTGTTTACAGCTTGATAAGGATAAGCTGCAGCAATT
>CAZUSQ010000067.1:0-5795 GCA_964622655.1 uncultured Methanosarcinales archaeon | reverse complement strand
TTGAAGGAAACGAAGAAAAATTCAAAAATCAAATATGCAAAGTCGATATTTTGGTTAATGCCAACAAGCACTCATTTAATTTTTCAATCCCAAAAGAAAACAATGTAAAAATTTTAGTAAAAAATATAAATGATGATGGAAGTGAAACTTTATCAACATTGAAAAACAGGCTAGGATTTAAAAATATTAAAAAGATTGAAAAAGCAACCTTGTGGAGTTTAAGCATAGACGCTGATGAAAAAGAAGCAAAAAAAATTGCTGAAAAAGCAGCAAAGGATTTGCTTGTGAATGAGCACTATCAGGAATATGAGATTTTGTAGGTGAATTTTATGACAGTACCAGCTACCTATGTAAAAGGTGTAGAAACTACTAGGTTGGGGATTGCTAGAGAACCTACAGTAGGAGATTTTTATAACATCTGGCTCCAATTAAATCAGCAACAACTTTATCCAGTATTAAGACCAACAGATGTAAATATAGTCATAGCATTAGACCAAAAAGTTAGAGATATAATCAACTTAAAAGGCTATTCTGAAGATCCGAATTTGAGAAATTTACCTGCACAACAGTACTCATCCATTTATTTTGAAAGTTTAGATGAAAAATGCTTGGGCAAAATAGAAATAAGAATAGATAAGGAGAAAGGTAGGCAGGTGCTATTAAGTATTGGAGAGTTTTTATTAAGTGGTTTACCTTTTGCTTACTCAGCTTCACATGGAGGAGTACAAAGGTATTTAGGTATTCTTGCTAGTGTTTCTTTATTAGTTGATGGTATTAGGAGACATTATAATGCATACAAGGATGGGTTAATAATAACTATTGGTTCACCATATGACGATTCAGAGTTTAGTCATATATTAACTAGACAAAAATTTCAAAAATTTATTGAAAGAATAAAAAGACTAGTTCAATTAACCGAGTTCAAAGAGATACATTCATCTTCTTCAGTTGAAGAATTTGTCGATAGGATGGCACTTGATAAAACTGAAGAATTACCAACTTATACCCCAGAGGACTTAAAAAGATTCCAGCAATTTGTGGAACATATTAAAGGAATAAAAATAGAAAAATGAAAAAAGCACTAATCATTTTCGGCTCTAAAACTGATGAAAAAATCTATAATGAAATTGCTAAAGAACTAAAAAAAGAAAAAGTTGATTTTGATTTAAGGGTTAGTTCTGCACATAAAACTCCAGAGGATGTAGATAAGGCATTGCAAAATGATTATGCAGTTATAATAGCTGGAGCAGGTTTAGCAGCTCATTTGCCGGGTGTTGTTGCAGCAAGAACTATAAGACCAGTTATAGGAGTGCCGTGCGAAGGTAACTATCAAGGCTTGGATGCTTTGCTTTCAATAGCACAGATGCCACCTGGAGTGCCAGTTTTGGCAGTTGGAGTAAATAAAGGAGATATTGCAGCACAAAACTGCGCTAAGATAATGAAGAAATATAATAGCATAACAATAATTGGTGACAAGAATGATGAGACTGTTAAAAAAGCAGTAGAAACTTTGAAAAGATTTGTCATAGTACCTAATTTTGACAATAAACCAAATCCAAATACAATTAACATAGAATTTACTTATTTTGATGAGCCAATTGAGAAGAAAGACGAACTTGTAATTTATTGCCCATTGCTTATGGAAAAAGACGACAAGGCAGAAGCAGCATTGAATTTTCTAAAACATACAAATCATGGCTTATGGGTTGGAATAAATAATGGGATTAATGCAGCAGTTGCAGCAATTGAAATAATGAATATTGATAATGAGTATGAAGAGCAATTGATACGTTACAGGGAAGAAATGGGAAAAAAGGTTTTGGAAAGTAATCGATAAATAATTTGAAAATAAAATTTAATAAAAAATCTCAATTAAAAATGCTATCAGACACAATTCTCAAAAATCAGCTAAAACATACTTTAGATAAAACTAATTTTAAAATTGGCAAAAAATATGAAGGCAAAGTTAGGGATAATTATATCTTAAATGGAAAAAGAATAATCATAACAACTGATAGGATTTCTGCATTTGACAGGGTGCTTTGCTCAATTCCATTTAAAGGACAAGTTCTTAATCAAACATCAGCATTTTGGTTTGATAAGACAAAAAATATTGTAAAAAATCATGTAATTGATGTTCCAGATCCGAATGTTATGGTTGTAAGAGAATGCAAGCCTTATCCTGTTGAGATGGTTGTAAGAGGCTATATAACTGGCGTTACAACAACATCTGCTTGGTACAATTATAAAAGAGGTGTAAGAAATTTTTGCGGCAATATGCTACCAGAAGGCTTGAAGAAAAATCAAAAATTTAACAAACCAATAATAACACCATCAACAAAAGCTCATACAGGACATGATGAATCTATTTCTGGAGAAGAGGTTGTAAAAAGAGAACTTGTTGATAAAAAAATTTACAAAAAAATGGAAAAAGCAGCTATTGCTTTGTTTGAGTATGGAACAAAGCTTGTTGCTAAAAATAATTTAATTCTGGTTGATACAAAATATGAGTTTGGCGATTTGAATGAACAATTAATTTTGATTGATGAAATCCACACTCCAGATTCTTCAAGATTTTGGATTAAAGATACTTATAAAGAATTGTTCACTAGTGGACAAGAACCACAAAAACTTGATAAAGAATATGTAAGACAATGGCTTGCCAATAAAGGCTTTATTGGAGAAGGAAGAATTCCTAACATCCCAGATGAAGTTAAAATTGAAGTTGCAAAAAGATACATTACAGCTTATGAGATGATAACTGGGAAAGAGTTTAAGGCAAAGAATGAGAATATATTGGAGAGGATTGAAAGGAATCTAGCTGAATTTATTGTATAATTATTTAATGTTAAAAAGTATCTTTATTGGTTTGTTGATATATATTACTTAAATCTGTTGGAAGTTTGATAAATCAACATCATCTGCGGATTAATTCTTCAAAACCTTTTAATAATACCTCCATTCTTATATTGTTATGAACCTCACCAAACAAAAAAAAGTAATGCTTCTTGCAACCAAACAAGCATCTAAAGTAATTCTCAAATATTTCGGCAAAAAAGAGTCTATTAAAATAAAACCAAACAAAAGCTTAGTTGCAGCAGCAGATTTAGAAGCTAACAAAGTGATTATAAAAACAATTAAAAAACATTTCCCAAATCACAGCATCCTTTCTGAAGAAAGCGGATTTGAAAATAAAAAATCAGATTACAAGTGGGTAATTGACCCTATCGATGGAACACATAATTTCTTGCATGGAATACCAATTTTTGGTACATCAATCGCTTTGGAGTACAAAAATGAAGTTATATTGGGAGTACTCCATTTTCCTATTTTAAAGTTAACAGTTATAGCCGAAAAAAACAAAGGAGCTTTTTTAAATGGAAAAAGAATAAAGGTTTCAAATAAAAAAAGTCTTGAGCACTCATTCATTTTGTTTGAGTTTTCTTATGCAAACAGAAAAGAAAAAACGGATTTTTTGGAGAAATTAATACATAAAACAATCGATGTGAGGAATTTTGGCTCTGCAGTATATCATCTGTTGCTAGTTGCTTGTGGCAAATGCGACGGTTTTGTTATTTTAGCAACTAATGAATGGGACATTGCTGCTGGCTTTTTGATTGTGGAAGAAGCTGGAGGAAAAATCACAGATTTACACGGGAATAAATGGAATCCACATCAAAGTAAATACATAATTTCTAATGGCAAAATCCATAAAGAACTTTTGAAATATGTAAAATGAAACTAACAATTCTTGGCAGTGGAACTCCTGCACCATTATTAAATAGAAATTGCGCAGGTTATTTAGTAGAAGCAAATAATAAAAAATTATTGTTTGATAGTGGTGCAGGCACTATAAGAAGATTATTGGAATTAAAAGTTAACTTATTTGATATAAACAATATTTTTTATACACATTTGCATAATGACCATATCAATGATTTAGGTGCAATTATATGGAGCAATAATTATGGAGGAATAAGAAAAAAGACATTAAACCTTTATGGCCCTAAAGGATTTGTGCGATATTGTAAAATTTTAATAAATAAAATATTAAGGCCGACAAAATTATATTTCAAAATTGGTATTAATGAATTAAACAACTCAAAAATTAAAATCAATAATATAACAATAAAAACACATCCAACAAAGCACAGCACAACAACCAAAAGCATTATCTACAGGATAGAGCACAATAACAAATCTTTAATTTATACTGGTGATACAGAATACTGCAATGAAGTAATTGAAGCTGCAAGAAATGCTGATGCTTTGCTTATAGAATGTTCATTGCCCACCAAAGTTGAAGGGCACTTGACACCTTCTTTAGCAGGAAAGATTGCAGCGAAAGCAAATGTTAAAGCATTAATTTTGACTCATTTTTATCCAGAGGTATTGAAAATAGACATTAGAAAGGCTTGTCGCAAACATTTTAACGGAAATATAATCCTTGCAAAAGATAAGATGAGAATAAATATTTAATGAACATTCTTCTTTAAAAAATAGAAAAGTTTATAAATAATGAACGATTTTAGCATATTAGTCATTTTTAATATAAAAATTCAATCAGTCGCCTTCGGCGACAAATTTTACGCTCGGCGAAAAATTTGCTACCATTAATTTTTCGCCTCGAATTTATTCAATAATAATGAATAAATTGGCGAGGCTTTTGTGAATGGCAGACAGCAAAAGCCGAGCACAAAAATTGCGGAGCAGATTGAAAAATTAAAGAAATATTAAAGTAACATTAAACAAAATGAAAGAGTTATCCAATATTTTTACAAAAATCAATCTTCAAATACTTGAACTTCTACAAAAAGAAAAACTTCACATCAGGGAAATTGCTGAAAGAGTTAAATGCTCGCCTGCAAAGGTACATGCTTGCATTAAAGTTTTTAAGAAAAATAATATAATAAAAGAAATCAATGAAAAAAACAGAAAGGTTATTGTCTTGAATCTTGAAAATGAACTAACACGACAAATTCTCCAATTAGTCAATATAGACAAAAACATTGAAGGTCCTTACTTAGTTCCAGAAAAAATAAACTTGTTCGATACAATAAGCCCGCTTGATTTCAGATATTATGGAAGAAACAAAAGAATATTTGAGAAATTACAGCCATATCTATCTGAAGCAGCTTTTCTAAAATATTCTCTAAAGGTTGAGTCGGTATTAACAAAAGTACTAGCTAAAAATAAAATTTGCTCTCATAAAATTGCCGATGAAGTTGAAAAGGCATGTAGGCAAGTTACTCCAGAACAGGTTTATGCTGAAGAAGATAGGATAAGGCATAATATAAGAGCTTTGGCAAATTGCATAAGAAACAAAGTAAGTGAAGAGGCAAAACCATTTGTTCATTTTACTGCAACAAGCTATGATATTATTGCAACAGCAGATGTATTAAGATATAAAGAATTTGCAAATAATATTTTAATTCCGGAATTACTAAGGTTAGAGTTTATTTTAATCAATTTAGCATTAAGAGAAAAAGATACTTTACAGATTGGACGAACACATGGACAACATGCAGAGCCAATTACCTTTGGTTTTGCAATTGCGCAGTATGTAAGCAGATTAGGTTCTTCAATTTTAAAAATTAAAAAAACTGCAAACAACTTAAGAGGAAAAATGTCAGGCGCTGTTGGCGCTTATAATGCATCTTCCTTATTTTTTGAAAATCCTGTCAAATTTGAAGAAGAAGTTTTGCAGGAATTAAGCTTAAAACCATCCCCAATCTCAACCCAAATTGTTGAAGCAGAGTTCTTAGTTGAGCATGTAAATAGCATTATTTCTGCTT
>CAZUSQ010000066.1:0-5834 GCA_964622655.1 uncultured Methanosarcinales archaeon | reverse complement strand
CAACTTCATCGCAATGAGGCATTCCTCTGACGCTGCCGTTGTAGCCAGTTGAGAGAATTGTCTTATCTCTAACAATAACAGCTCCAACATGCTTTCTGTCGCAAGTGCTTCTAGTTGCAGCTTCCTTTGCAATGTTCATAAAGTATTGCTCCCAGCTTACTCTTGTCATTTTATTTTTGAATTTTAATTTTTTCAATATAGAGTTTTTGTTATGTTTTATTTTATGTGAAATTAATGTTTTTATTAATTATATTTTTATCATGCCCAACGCAATATTTAATTTGCCATTAATTTTTAATCAACAACATTCAATTCTCTCAACAATTTATCAATCTTTTTATGTAATTCTTTTAATGTTCCATCATTAACAATAACCTTTTTTGTCAATTTAAAAGTTGCATCAAGCTGTTGATTAGAGCTATTTTTTAAATTTTCTCTTTGTTCTTGTTGCTTGAACTCCTTTAATGTTTTTGCATCTCCTAAACGGTTTCTTTCAAGCAATCTCTTAAATCTTAGTTCGACTGGAGCTTTTATTCCAACAAGAATAAAATTCTTATTCTTCATTAGCTCTTTTGCTTCGTAAGGGCTTCTTATGCTGTCTATTACGAAATTTTGATTTTTATTCTTTTTTAGTTGTTGTTTTATTTTATTGTTGATTTGTTTTGATAAATAATTTGAACCAAACTTTTTTCTTAATTCATTCCCCAATTTAATCAAATTATCCCTTGAATGCTTGAGCCTTCTTTTGGTTGCTTCTTCACGTAATACGTCAGAAAGCGAGTAATAAACAAATCCCTTTCTTTTCAGGTAATTAGCAACTTCGCCTTTGCCAGAAGCATTTTTGCCTGTTAAACCAATTATCATTTTTTCTGCAATTTTTCTAATTCTTCCTCAAACCTATCTAAGTCTTCAAACTCCCTGTAAACAGAAGCAAATCTTATATAAGCGACTTTGTCAAGAGTTTTTAGTTTTTTCATTGCAAGTTCTCCAATAATTTTGCTTTCAACTTCAACAGAGTCTCTTTTCCTTAAATCAGATTCAACCTCATCAACAAGCTTTTCAATCTTTTCAAGTGGTATTGGTCTTTTCTCGCATGCTTTTAGGATTCCATTAAGCAATTTTTGCCTTTCAAACCTTTCCCTTTTGCCATCCTTTTTCACAACAATAATTTCAGCTTCCTCAACTCTCTCGTATGTTGTGAACCTTTTCTTGCATTTTAAGCATTCTCTTCTTCTTCTAGTTGTTTCTAAATTTTCAGTCTCTCTTGTATCAATGACTTGAGTTTCTTCATAACCACAATAAGGGCATTTCATTTTTATTTTAGTGATTTGGTTTATGGATATAAAGGTTGCGGAATTCTTAATCAATAACTATTTAAAATAATTAAGAATTCAATATAAAATGCAAAATAAACAAATAAATGTTGGTGGACAGGCTGTTATTGAAGGTGTACTAATAAGAGGCCCAACTAAATATGTTATTTCAGTTAGAAAAGACAAGAAAATTATCTCAAAAAAAGGAGTTATTAAGAAGAAAAAATATAATTTCTTAAAATGGCCATTTATTAGAGGTTTTATAAATCTTGTTGAAATGCTGATTATTGGAATTAAAGCCTTGATGTGGAGCGCTAAGCAAGCTGCTCCAAAGGAAGAGAAGATTGGAAAAAATGAATTTGCATTAACAATTTTGATTTCTTTGGTTCTTGTAGTATTATTTTTTATAGCATTACCTTATTTCTTAACAAATCTCTTAGGATTCTATGAAGAAAAAAGACCAATTTTATTTAATCTAATAGACGGGTTAATAAGAATTCTGATTTTCTTAATTTATATAGTTGCTATCTCATTTATTAAGGATGTAAAAATATTGTTTCAATACCATGGTGCAGAGCATAAAGCTATACACTGTTATGAAAAAGACAAAAAATTAAGCATTGAAAATGTCAAAAAATTCACAACATTACATCCGAGATGTGGCACTTCTTTTTTGTTAATTGTTTTTATAGTAAGTATTTTAGTTTTTTCTTTATTGCCCTCTATAATTCTATTTAACTATCCACATTTTTTAGATTTTAATAAGTGGGTAAGAAGAAGTATCTTAATTCCGATACGCATTCTACTAATTCCATTTATTGCAGGTTTTTCTTATGAAATATTGAAAATAAGCGATAAATATCAAAAAAATTTGTTGTTTAAATTAATTTCAGCGCCAGGCTTATGGCTTCAGAAAATAACAACTAAAGAGCCGAATAAAAAGCAAATAGAAGTTGCTATCTGCTCTTTAAAAAAATTGTTGGTTATTGAAAAAAAATAAAAAAATAATTTACCTTCTTCTTCTTTTTCTTCCGCCGCGAGCCATTTTCGCTGCTGAGATGTCGCCGTGCTTGTCGATAAAGTACAAATGTCCAGATTTTTTCTTAATGCCAACTTTTGCCACAACTTCGACTTTAGCTTTGCCCTTCTTTCTGCCACCTCTTGACATCTTGGCTCTGGCTACATTTCCTCTCTTGTCCACAAAGTAAAGGTAGCCTTCTTGTTTTCTTACACCGACTTTTGCAACTTTTTCTGCCATTTTAGACTAACCTCCTTATTTTTGTATTAAGACGATATATACCCAACGTCTTTGCTCGAATGCAAGATTGAGCATATATTTAAATATTTCGTTTTTTAGTCGAGGAAAAATTAATTTTTTTGTACTTCTCCACAATTTCTCTTATTCTGTCCAATTCATTTTGTGGTGGTTTTTGAATATTTACTCCAAGCTTCCAGTATTTTTGAGAATGATAAACAATAGGTTCTTTATCATTAGCACGATAAAGCTCAACGACTTCTCCAACAAAAGTTGTATGATCGCCAAGCTTAATTTGTTTGAATAATTTGCATTCAGCATTCATTGCAGCTCCTTCTACCATAAAAACATTAATTTTCTTTGCTTTGAAAAACTTGAAGCCAAGCTCTTTTAAGGCTTCTAATTTATCATAATTCTTTCCAGAATAACCTCCAGAAATGCTAGAAATGACATTTTGATCAGAAGCACATAAGTTAACCCCAAACTCTTTTGTTTTTGCAATATTAGCATGTGTTGTATCTCTTGGATTTATGCATACTGCTATCAAACCAGGCTCATAAGAAACATGGTGTGTCCATTCACAAGCCATTATATCATGTCCATAAGACCCATTGCTTGTAATTAAGCCAACATTTGTTACGAATTTATTTGACCTAGAATCGCCCCAAGGTAAGTCCATGAAAAAATGAATTTATAATTAGTATTTAAATATTTACAATTCATCAATTCTCTTCAAATATTCCTTAACTCTTGCATTTATGCTCGGCAATAAAATCTTCTCAATCTTTTCTTCAAAAATTTCATTTAAGTTGCTATGCTCTGTAATTCTGTAAGCATTAAGCCTTTTCTCAACCAATAACGAATCTTTTAATCTTTTTAATTGTCTTCTTATATTTGAAGAGGCGATTCCTAACAATGGCAACTTTAAGTTTTTTCTGTCTTCAATAACAAGAGAGCAGATTTCATCGCTAGTTAAATTTTCTTGCTTTTTTCTTGCTTTTATCAAAACATTAAAAACATCAACAACAACATCTCTTGAGTCGCCAGGTTGCAACAAGCCAATCGACAAACAAAGTTTTCTCACAAGCTCTCTTTCGCTTAAGTTTGATGGCTTTTCATATCTTCTTAGAGTTATTTCTGCAAGAGGAATATCTTTAGCTATGGTTTTCTGTTTCGCCATGATTAAAAACTTTAAGAATTAAGAAGTATATATAAGTTTTGATTAGAATATTATTGAAGAGTTAAGGTCTTCTAAGTTCAATAGGATAAATTTTTGACATTTTTTGGTACGCCTGAATTGCAGACCCTATACCTCCTAACTCTTCTAATTTAATGGTAACACTTTCTAAACCCATAGTCCCTGAGTTAAATTCCCTAAATGTCCCTTTAGGATTCATTTGAAGTGCTCTTTTTGCACTTTCACTTGCTTTCAAAAGCAATTCTTCAGATAAACTCTCTAACGCTTGGTTAGCCTCTTCTGTAGCTATTCTTGCTGAGAATCTTTTAATTGGGTGCCAGCGACTATAATGCCTACCAATCTCAGGGTTGTGAACAATTTCATATAATCTTAGTGTGTAAAATCTTGCGTCAGTGAGCATTTCTTTTAAAGTCTGAAATGCTTCGCTTATTTTTTCTCCTTTTATAGGGGAAACACCATTAATTGCTTCTATAACTAATCTTACATAGAAATCTTCCAGTTGTTTTATAAGTTGCTTTTTTTCAGCAATATCCATCATTTTATTTTCCAGCCAAACTCAAAATCTCGTCCTTGCTTAATAAAGCCAATCCAGCTTTTTTGCCCATAATTTGCACTTCAATTATCTTTTGTGGGTTGTCTAAATCAACTTTTGGCTTATCAACAACTTCTGTCAATTTAATTATCAATTCTGTTGAGGGCATGTCGAAATGTCTTTTGTGCAAATCCATTTTCCACTTCTCTGTTTTCTTTATACCCTTTTGAAGGTTTTTGATTATTTTTTGCATTGCTTTGATGTTTGTAGTTGTCCATTTCTCAATTGGAACCCAATGAAATGTATGCTCGAACATTCTTTTTTTATTTTTTAATTTGCTTAAGCTCTTGACTATTTTCTTTGGATTTCCAACTCTAAGCTTGAAAACACCATCTATTTCTGATTTTAGAAATTTAGCTTTTTGTTTTATTGCTTTCAAAGCTTTTTCAACCTCTTCTTTTGCACTGCCAGCATGACTTGGCTCATGTGTTACAAGAAGGTTTGCTTCAACCATTTTATTCAAAAAAGGTAGAATTTAGGTGTATTTATAGTTTTCTATACTTTCTCCAGATGTATCTCAAACTCTTTGCCTTTTACCTTTTCTTTGCTTACAAATGCATGCTTTTTGCTTGGCTCTAGCTCAGATACCCTAAATTGAGAAGCACCTACCTTTTCTTTAATTACTAAATTCCATTCCTTAAGCATTTCTCTAAGCTCCTCGTCTGTCTTAATAAATAATGATATGTTGTCAGATTTCTGCAATCCAGCCTTTTTTCTTAATGATTGAACTCTTCTCATTAGCTCTCTTGCAAAACCCTCTGCCTCTAACTCTTCATCCATCTGCTTGTTTAAGTAAACAAAACCATTTTTGAAAGTACCTTCTTCATAAGGCAATGGAACTTCTCTTGTAACAATTAAATGCTCTTTCATAATACTTACTTCCTCACCATCAACCCTGAAAGTATACTTACCCTTTTCCTGTATATGCTTAAGCACAGTTTCTGGGCTATCAATTGTGAGCTGCGCAATTATCTTAGGTGCTAAATCGCCAAAATCTCTTAGCTTAGAGTAATCTGCTTTTATCTTGACTTTGATATTTGGCAGAGATTCGGCAAAGCCAATCTTTTTCACATTTATCTGCTTTTTTATAACATCTCTTAACTTTTCAACAGTATTCTTTGTTTTTTCATCTTTTGTGGCTATAACAATTTCTTTCAATGGCCATCTTATGCCAAGCTGTATTTTTTCTCTTACAGCAAGAGCATTCTGCACAATTTCTGCAATTATTTGCATATTTTCTTCAAGCTCTTCATTAATTAGTTCTTCATTATATTTTGGCCATTCAAATAAATGAATGCTTTCTTCTTTCAGCTTGAATTCATGCTTTAAATTCTGGTACATAAGTTCTGTTATAAACGGAGCAATCGGCGCAAATAATTTCATTGTTTCCAATAAAACATTAAATACAGTATAAAAGACAACTTTCTTTTCTATATCACTACCCATTGAGGCTTTATCACGAGTTAATTGTATGTA
>CAZUSQ010000065.1:0-5867 GCA_964622655.1 uncultured Methanosarcinales archaeon | reverse complement strand
GTTTGCAATGTGCCTCATTATGGTGAAAATGCAGTTGCAGAGCATACCTTTGCATTAATTCTTAATTTGACAAGAATGATACATAAGGCTTATGAAAGAACTATTAGGGGAGATTTCACTATTGAAGGATTAAGGGGCACGGACTTGCAAGGCAAAACCATTGGTGTGATTGGAGTTGGAAGTATTGGGCAGCATGTCGTAAGAATTGCAAAAGGCTTTGAGATGAAGGTTATTGCATTTGACAAATTCAAGAATCTAAAATTGACAAAAAGACTTGGCTTTAAATATGTGGACTTTGACTATTTATTGAAAAATTCTGATATTATAACTTTACATGTGCCTTATAATAAAGAAACTCATCACCTTATTGATAAAAAGGCAATTTCAAAAATGAAAAAAGGAGTTTTAATAATAAATACTGCAAGGGGTGGCATTATAGAAACATCTGCTTTGCTTGAAGGTTTGCAATCTGGCAGAATTGGAGGAGTTGGCTTAGATGTCTTAGAAGATGAATGCTTCATTAAAGAAGAAAAACAAATATTATCAAAACACTTCTTGAAAGAATGTGATTTAAAAACAGTGCTACAAGACCATTTATTGTTGAAGCAGCCTAATGTAATAATAACTCCTCATAATGCGTTCAATAGCTGGGAAGCATTACATAGGATTTTGGATACAACAATATTAAACATTAATTCATTCTTGAGGAAAAAACCGATTAATGTGGTGAAGTAAAAAATCAAATATAAACAAACTCCTTAATTGTCTTTTGATATTTAAATTCTTTTAAGTTAGATACTCTAACTCCAATAAGCCTTATTTTATTGTCAATAAATTCTCTGCTTAGCTCTTTTGCAATTTTTGAAACAATTTTTTTGTCATTGCTTAAATATTTTAATGTTTTTGCTCTTGTGAAAGTTTTGAAGTCATGCAATCTTACCTTAATGCTTATGGTTTTAAATAAATAATTTTCTTCTTTTAATTCTTTATATATTTCATCAACAATTTCATCAATTGCTTCATTTATTAAGTTAAAATTTTCAATATCTTCTTCAAATGTAATTTCCCTTCCAATTGATAACCTTTCATACTCCTCTGCAACAAAATCATCGCTTATACCGTTTGCTGACAAGCTTAAATACAAACCATACACACCAAAAGCATCAATCAATTTTTCTCTGCTAAAAGATACAAGTTGTCCAATTGTTTCAATGCCTAATTCCTTGAGCTTTGCTTCTGTTTTAGGACCTACACCATATAATTTTCTAACGTTTAAAGGCCCTAAAAAGCTTTTTATTTCGTCGTCTTCAACTATAGTAAGCCCATCTGGCTTTTTAAAATCAGAAGCAATCTTTGCAACTAGCTTATTACTTGCAATTCCAATTGAGCAAGTTAATCCTTCTTTTTTAGAAATTTCGTCTTTACTTGCATTTGCTATGACTTCTGCTTCATCAAAATTTTCTGCAAGTTCGCTTATGTCAAGATATGCTTCATCAATACTAAGTTGCTGAAATCTAGTGCTGTAACTTTTCAATATCCTCATAATCCTTTTGGAAATTGTATAATAAAGGTTAAAGTTTACTGGCAAAAAAATTGCATTTGGATTAAGCTTGTAAGCCTTGCTTATTGGCATTCCAGATTTAATACTATATTTTCTTGCATAATAGTTTGAGGTAGATACAACTCCTCTTCCTTTGCCTTGCTTAGGATCAGCTCCAACAATTATTGGCTTACCTTTTAGCTTAGGATTATTTTTTTCTTCACAGGATGTGAAAAATGCATCCATATCAATATGCATTATTATTCTAGTCATACAATCATATAGAAGTATTTTGACAATTTAAATCTATTCAATTTTAACTTTTTTATTTTTTAATCTAAACAACATATACAAACCAATCAAAAATAATGGAAAGCTAAGCAATTGCCCCATTGTGAAATAATTAAAAACAAATCCAATTTGCTCGTCTGGAGCTCTAAAAAATTCAACAATTGTTCTAAACAAGCCATATAGAGTTACAAAGCTCCAGAACATAAAGCCTTTTGGCAGCTTTTTGTCTTTTATAAACCACAAAATTGCAAAAATTGTCAAATTCTTTATTGAGGCGTATATTTGAGAAGGATGTCTGCAACCACTTGGTGAACTTTCTGTAAATTGGTTTTTAGAGTAATCAATGCACCATTGCATATTTGTTATTCTGCCGTAAAGCTCTGCATTCATAAAGTTGCCAAGTCTTCCCAAAGCTAATGCCAAAGCAACTGGAATAACTACAATATCAGCCAAATCATAAAATTCAATCTTTTTTCTTTTACAAAACAAATAACCACCAATTATTGCTCCAAACAAGCCACCATGAAAGCTTAAGCCACCATGCCAAATAGCGATTATTTCAAAAGGATTTTGAAGATAAAATAATGGATTGTAAACAAAAACATAAATTAATCTTGCACCCAAGACAATTCCAATAACCTCGTAAAGTAGTAAATCAGCAACATCATCTTTAGTTATGCTTAATTCTTTTCTCTTTGCAAGATAAGAAATCAAAAAATAAGCAATAATAAACCCAAGTGCATAAAACAAGCCATAATACCTAATTTGAAAAGGGCCAAGCTCAAGCAATATTGGGTTTATGTTGTGATAAAACATTTTATTTATTTTCTCTTACTAATGCATAGAACGAAATTCTATTTATTAAAATTATCAAATAAAAAATAACATCAAAAACAATAATAGACGCTTGCTTGAAATAAGCATAAGTACTTAAATATAAGTTATAATTTGCAGATGCTAAAAATCTTACTAAATATCCGCTGCCTAAAAACAAAAGCCATAACAGCAAAGCAAACAAAATCATTATTAGAATTGTTTCTCTGTAAACTTTTATTTTTGCAAAAGTAATTTTAAAGCTTTTTTTGAGTGACTCTTTTATTGAAAAGCCTTGGTAAAATAAAGAATGTGAAGTATTTGTTATAACATACAAAAATAATAAGTATGGAACTGCCAGAAAAACAAAAACAAAAGGCTGATAATTTGCTTTAATATTTGCCAATATAAAATTAAATACAATAAAAATTGCAAAAAATATTCCAGCAATTATTATGTTTAACGAATAAAATTGTCCTAGCCTTTTGAATGAAAATTCAGTTCTTTCGAATAAAGATTTAATAAAATCTAATATGCTGTATTTAAAAAATGAATATGCAAATAATATTATCAAATAATAAATTAATGAAAAAATAATAAAAATAATTGCAGATGCTAATGTCGTTGGTAAAGCTAAGCTTTGTGCAAAATAATTGAACAAATTATATAAACCTAAAATAGAAACTAAAAAAAGTACATCAAATAAAATAATTAAACCAGTTTTGTTTGGATTTGATTTTGCAAGATTGAAGCATTTGATGAAGAGTGATTCCCTCTTTACAATGTTTTTTAATTTCATTTAAAAAAATAATATATAGTAGTATATAAAGGTTTTATTTTTTGTATTTTGTGACTTTTATTAACTGGTCTTTTTTCTTAAGTTCTTCTATTCTTTTTTCTGCAATAATAAGCAATTCTTTAGTGATGTTTTTTGGAATTTCAACTTTGTAATATTCTTTTAAATCTGTCAAAAAATCGTAAAGAAGTATTGGGAAAGCGGCGATTCCGATTTTAGTTTGCTTTGAAGATTCATCTATTATTATACTCCAGTCTATATTGAACCTCCTTACTAATTCTGCAGCATCGTCCCTGTCCCTTTCTCTTTCTGTGCAGCCTTTCATCATCAATATGTCCTCTGGGCTTGCTGTTTTTACAATAAAATTACCAAACTCGTGTATTTCTTTTATTCTTTCAATGGTATCTTTATGTATTTTAAAACCTATAACCTCATTTAAAAACAAATCAAATCTTGTGTCTTTTCCATTCATCATTGTCGGTTTACCTGCAGTTTCATCTTCTCTAAAAATACCTTTAATATTCTTTCTTTCATCAAATCCAGAGTTATAAAGTATGTTTTTAACAGCATCTAAGTCTTCTTTTTTTGAAAAAACTAAATCAACATCTTTTGTTGCATTTTTCGCTCTATAGAACATCATTGCAGAGCCACCTATTGCAATGCATTCTATATTATTTTTAAGTTGGCTTCCTATTATCTTAAAAAGTCCTATTTGCTCTTGTAAATTAATCATTCTTTATAAGCCTCCAAATCTGCTTTATTAAACGGCAAATAGATTTTCCATTCTTTTTCTATCTGGTGTAAATCCCTTGTTCGTGCATATTGCACTATGTATTTATTTTCTATTTTGCTGTTCAGCAGAGCTTTTCTTGTTCTTTCATCCAGGCGCCTAACTCTTATAATGCTTTTTGCAGCATCGTATAAAGCTCCTATTTTTCTACCAACTCGCTCTCTTTTTGCAATTTGGCTCAGCCTACGCCAGTTTTTTACTTTATTGAACAAAGCAAGCGATGAAAGTATAGTTCTTAAATCCCCTGTTTTAACAGCTTTAACAATAATTTCTTCTGCAGTTGGCTTGTGATCATAAATCCTTTCTACATATGGCGCATAAATTTTTATCTTGGAGTTTTGGTTTAAGTATTCGTAAAGCCCAGGATAACCAAACTTATTTGGCTTTAAAGGTGATATTTTGTACATCCTTATCTTTCTTTTTCCATAAAGTGTTTCAACAAAACCTTTTTTTCTTAGCATCCATATGTAGTTAACAGCGGTCCTTCTATTTATATTAAGGTTTTTTGCTATGCTGTCTACTGTCTGCAATCCTTCAAGCCTTTTTGCAATATCAATTAAATCCATTTTACATCACATAATTTGCTTAATTTAAATGATGTGAAAGAACTAATATTTAAAGTTTTCTATTATTAATTGATTCGCTGGTAAGAATTGTTCCATTAAAAAAAAGAAAAGTCTATAAATTGTTCAGTATTAAAACGTTATTAGAGAAATATTTGTTTTCTAATAAAACGAAAAGGTTATATATTTGTTTTTTATAAGGACAAATATGCAATTAAGTGATTTGTATGGCAGTTTTGTTTTAAAGGATTGTAATAAAGGTGCCTTTTGTGTATTTGTGAATGGGATTTTCTTATACAAGAATTGTTGATTCAGAATTTTTTAAGGAGAAATTATTTTTAATTAATTGAGTTAGTTAATGGGATATTTACTATTCTAAAATAGTAATAAACGAAAGGTTTATAAATAGATTAACCATCCCACAAGCATAAAATGGCAGAGTTAATTAGCTATAGGGAAGGTTTGCTAAGCAAATTAGCTTCTAGTATTGGTGTTAATACAGAAGTTGCTAAAGCAAAAGCCATTCAAATTGCTGATTCTTATCAAACCATGCTGAAATATGTTAATGACGACAAAAAGGCAGCAGACATGATATTACAAAGCCATAATGTGTTTGGGGTTAAATTAGATAAAATTATTTTAGATATGGCATTAACTTATGTAAGACAATTTGAAGGTGATATTGCTTCTGGTGACTATATACAAAGGGAAAGAGCTAACACACCTATAAAGTTGGATAATTTAGTGTCAAGACACGAAACATCTCAAAGACAAAATGGAGTTCATTCAAAAAGAGCTGTTGCTCAAGCAGCAGGTTCTCAAAGAAGTTATGGTAGAACACCAACCTCAACAGATGAAGGGCGTTATGCTGCAGCAGGCAGTGGATCTAGTGTATATCTTGGTATAGGAATGGGTTCTTTACAGAAATATTGGGACATGATACCAAAACCTTCTGTGAGAGGTTTGATTAATCGATTACCTTCCCGACAAACTTTTACTAATATAAGACAATACGCAAACGCACATCCAACACGTTCCTTAATAACTGCATTTGGAGTTGCAGCAATCGCTGGC
>CAZUSQ010000064.1:4921-5887 GCA_964622655.1 uncultured Methanosarcinales archaeon | reverse complement strand
TTGTTTTTGTTCTTTATGTCATAAAGCAGTAGGGTCTTATTTAAATAATGAAAACCCCAAAGCGGTGAAAGAGATAATTATTGCAATTATTGAGATAAAAAATGCCAATTCATTATACTTTATAGCTTCTAATTTTCTTAATTCCTGTAATCCTTTAGTCGTTAAAACATACGAATCGCCAGATTTTCCCCAATAACTTTGTGCTGATAAAGTTTTTTGCATTCCTTCTCCAAACATCTCTATTACTTCCTTATTGGATAATCTTTGCCTCTCCCTCTTAGAGAGATAATGAAGTGATTTATAGAGTCCTTTATCGGTTTGATTCATATTCGATGCACCTCAATACTTCCTTATTTATTCAAACTTATAAATTATTTCTTTTTCCAGAAAAATCCAGCCTTTGCTTTAAATCTTTCTACTTTGTTTTCAGCTACTAACTCCATTAAGATCCTATAAAGTGCATGCCAGTTGATTACCCTTTTGCTTCGACTTTCTAATTCTTGAAGTATTTCCCGTGTTGACATTATCTCGTCTTTTTTGAGAATTGAAAGTATAGCAGCATCATATTTACTCATGATACAAATGTTTATATTAAACCTTTTTATTCACATATACAAACGTTTATACCACAAGTTTTAAAAAAGGCTTAAAGAATAATCATTGGATGCTTGCAAAAGACACTGAAAATCCCAAAAAGAAGCATTATTTATCCTTTATATTTGGAATATTATTGATACTACTTTCCCTGGCCTTCTTAAGCAAGCCAACAGCACTAACTTAAAAGAATTACCAATGAATATTTGCAAGAAAGTCAGAATATGGATGTTATTCTTTTTTCTTATTATGATTCTTTACGGGTGTGCAAATCGTTCCGTACAAGAATCCAATGATATTAATAAAAATCAGGTTTCACAAAATTCTGATAAATTTTACAAAAATGAGAAATATGGATATTCAATAAAAATT
>CAZUSQ010000064.1:0-4911 GCA_964622655.1 uncultured Methanosarcinales archaeon | reverse complement strand
AACGAATTTTGCATTTGCCCACTGTTCGGAATTCTCAATAATATCAAACTTAAGAGATGGTTCTGAATCAATAGGAAGTATAATGAGTGAGAAAAAAAAGATTATTAACCAATTGAATGTTTATATTGTTGAATTATATGTGAAACAACGTAATTCAAAAATGAAGATGGCTTTTTTCTGGAAGAATTCTGGTTTGTTTGAATTGGCATTTACTACAACTACAAAAAGTCAAGACTTCTATGAAAAGTATTTGAATGAATTTAATGATGTTCTAAACACATTTTCCTTAGAAAATAGTACCGCAAATGTATCCGTGATGAATATTATTCCTAAACCAAATGATAAAATATGCGGTTCAGATTTTGAATGCATCAAAAAACAACTTACAGATTGCGCACCAGTGATTGCAACTATTAATTCTGATGATTACACATTTGGCCATGTAGTAGGTATATTGCAAATAACTGGAAAAGAAAAAGACTTACAGCACCAAATATATGGATGTGGTGCAAATTATGTAACTAACCGATCCACATTTCATTCTAAAAAATTAAAAGGACACCTTATAATTGAGAATGCTGGGTCGTATGACAAACTGATTAATCTTGTTCTATCAATAGAAGGTTATCTGGAAGGAAGTGGTCAAATAATAAAGGATTAAAAATTTTTAGTAATGATATTCAAACTTTTGTAAAAGAGTAAAAATAATACATTTAGGGATCGTATCAATTTCTTCTTCTTTTTCAGTGAGTTCAACATTAAAGCGCGCCTTACTCGGGACTTTGACGTTCTTTTTCTTCACTGCTCCCCTTTCCAAAATACTTAGCATACGCCTCCTTGAAAGTCCTAGCAGATACGTTCATTTCATTTTTTATGTTGACTTGAGTGTTGTTTTGCTGCGTATCGATTATTGCCGTGTCTTTTGGCAGTAAACCAATAATCTGCATCCGGTGAACGAGTTCCTTGTCCTCTTCCCTTAATTCCCTTATGGCCGTCAGCTTGTCCCTGTCAGAAGACGTCTCGCCGGATAGAATCAGCCATGCCTTCCTCACCCTCATGGACATGTGCGCGTTAAGCATACCCACCAGCATTTTGGACTTTTCTTTATTTATGTCCTTTTCAAATTCTTCCTTTTTAGATCTCAAATACCTTGATATGGTCCTCACACTCTTGCCTATCTTCTTAGCAATTTCTTCCTGTTTCAGGCCCATCAACGTTCCTTCTAGTACGACATTTTTATTGTATTCTACGATTGCGTGGACTCCCATTTAGGACACTTTTGGACACTTTCGGAGTGTTTCGGATAATATGTTTATGTTCAAAAAGCGGAACTTTTAGGAACTATTTTATTTCTGATTATTAACTTTTTCATAAAGTCTTAATGATAGATGATACTTCTAAGCCTTAATTACTATTATCATTAACAGTTGTTAATAATAGTAAATCATGAATATATATGATATAAGCATTAATAACATTTAAAGGAAAAGTTAAGAGAAGTTTACTCATAAAGATAGTACTATTAACAACACTTAATAGAAAAATTAATAGTATGTTGTCTTGATTTTGACACTCAACTTTACCATTAAATACTTCAAGACTTAATATTCCCATTTAACTTCACCAGCTTGTTACCTTCAACAATTTTACAATCTGTTCTATCTTTTACAAATTCATTTACAATATTTTTTATTTCTGTAATATCCTTACCAAACTCCTGCATTAAATCATAGAACCTAACAGTACCTTTGGTATTAAGCAATTCTTGTATTTTATTATGCTGGTCTTTGATTAATAAAGATTCATTAAAAGTTATTATGGAGGGTAATCTTTTATTTATATCGCCTTTGGTAAAGTGAAAGCCATATTCTTTGCCTAATTTTCCCATTAAATTGATAGCCCAAGGTCTTGAAATATTAAACAAACTTTCAACTTGCTTTACATTTAACCTTCCTTTTTTTGTTACTTCATCCATCAGACGCTCTGATTTATTACTCATCTTTTGCCTAACAAGAGTCCTTATAATAGTTTCTATACTATCTAATCTTTCAACTATATCCTTTATAGTACATTTTTCTTCATTCATCTTTGCCACCCAATTTATTCCGTATTAAAGTACTAAGGTCTACGCCAAGTTGCTGTGCTTCATTGTTAAGCCTATTAAATTTGTCTTCTTCTAATCTGAAGGCCAGAAATTTGGTTTTCTTCTGAATCTGATTAAGTCTTTTCTCAAAATTTGAATGATAGTATTTTTTCTGCATAGTTACCACTATGTTAAACATAGATTTATATTTGAGAATTAGCTACCCTTTATTGTTAAGGTGGGATGCTAATTCCGCATTTAGTTCTTTTTCAGCCTCTTCACATAAAGAGGCTATTTTTGATAATAAAATTTCATATACTTTTGATTCTTTCATTTTCAATCAGTTTTAGAGCGGCCAACCGCAAGAATCCACTTATGGTTCTTTGCTCTTTTTTGCAATATTCCTTAATTATTTTTACTTCCTTTTCAGGTAATGATATTGAAATCCTCATGTATAGGAAAGTATAGAAAATTATATAAATAAACTCCTGTAACAAACTTGTTACATGGAAAAGCAGGCGTTTTTGACCAAATTCAGAATTTTATCTGATTATGAATATGAATACCTTTTTTCAAATAGAAATAAGACATGGGTAAGGGAACATTCCAATCCCAGGAAACTCAAGTCCGTAACCAATAAAAAAATAGGATATTTAAATTATCAAGTAATTAAAAGAGTAATCAGGGATTTGCTAATCTTAATGGATAAAAATAAGGACAGCCCTAAACTATTCTCTGATTTTGTAAAAATTCTTGTCGCTGAAACATTTAATTATACGCTACTGGCGGAAAATATGGAGTCCCATCTTAAAAAAGAGGTGGAAGTTAAAAATATATTACAGGATATAAAAACTCCTGAATTGTTAGCCCCTCACTACAAACCAGAGTATCCTGCTGCACTCTTTGAAATGATCCAAAAAGATGAATCATTCATTAATTCAAAAAATAGGAGAAAGAGACATCTTAAGTTCATCTTCAATTATATTAAGAATATAGGTAGATACGGATTAGATAACAGAATAATACCTTGGGCAAAATCATATCCAAGAGAATACTCGTCTTTTATCAAGCAGCTTAAATCACGAAGAATTTTATCTGATAAGTATCTGACTAAATATGGTGTAATTTTCATAAGGTTTTATATGGCTAAATACCCAGATATTGAGGCGCCTAAGTATTGGGCATTGTCAATTAATCACAAAACTAAGAGATTTAAAAAAACAAAGACAATTGCAGTCTGATAATTAAACTTTGGAGTGAACCCATTTTGACACCCCACTCGTTTTTTGTATGTTTGGTGTCTCTTAACTATTTGTCTCATTTTAGGGGTTCACTCCAGTTCACTCCACTTTCACTCTCAATTCTTTCATCTGTTTCTGCATTTTATAAACAACCTTAAACAATTTTTGAATTTCCGGGATTCTCATAAAATTATTAAGCGCCATTGCATACTTCTTATTATCCTGCATATATTGCTTAATGCCCTCTAATTCTTTATTTAGCTTTTGATAATCAAATTCTCTCTTGCTTTCCAGTTCTCTTATCTTGTTCCTGTCCAAAGGTCTTTTACAATTCTCGCATATTTCGGCAGTAAAGCCATGCTTTGCATTGCAGAATAAGCATTCTTTGACTTTTGGCTGTAAATCCTTGTATTTTTTGTCTTGAATAATCCCTCTTTTGACCAACTCTATTTTTAACGCTTCTTCCTGATGGCTCATATCGTAAGTTTTAAGCTGTTTTGTAGAAGTCCATCTGGCAGCATGTTGTATCTCCATATCTGAATCTCCCCTTAATCTTCTGAAAGTAACTCCGTTTCGTTTAAGGGAATAGGCAGTTACAGGCTTATCTATTTTGAGGTATTTGCAGGCTGTTTTTAGCTTGTTGTTGATATTCTTTGGCTTAAATTGTTGTCCAAATTCCCTGTCGCTGAGATTAACAAAAAGAAAGCTGTCTTTATTGTTCTTGAAAGGATGTTTTTCTAACCACTTGACTAAATAAGGAAAACTGTCTATACATTGTAAAAATCCCACCCCTTCCTTTCCATGCTCAGAAATCCAGATTTTAGCATAATTATCGTTCAGCTCAATATCCTTGATTTTAGTGTAAAGTATCTCCTGAGGTCTGCCTAAGCTTTCTAATGATAAGGTAAGATAAAACTGCATTCTGGGATCATTATTAAAGAAATTAACTACACTTTCATATTCCTCATAAGCTAGCTTGTCATACCTTCTTTTTTCCTTACTTTTGTCAATCTTAGGGCTTAAATGCCTTATAGGGTAGGGTACAAGAGTATCATCAATCCTGCCTCTTTCGTCTTTTTCAGGAAAAAGAATTTTCCACATGTGTTTAATGTCTATTATGAAGTCAGATTTGCTTTTAGGCGATTTATAGGTAGTATGCATAAAACTTACAACATTGTTAATGCCTTCCCTGTCCAAGTCTTTCAAATTCTTGTTTGCAGCATGGCAAATAAGCTTCATGCTCATTAAAAGCCTGTTGCACCTCACATAGCTTATATCCTTAGCCTCAAATGCCTTAAAGAGTTGCTCAAACCATGCCAAGTTTTCCTTGTTTTTACAGTAATACTTGCCTTTGTACTTGCCATAGTTTCTATTTTCGGGCTTTATCAGAAATAACTCCAAGTTCTGCTTAAAATCTTCGTACTTCTTCTTATTATTGTATATATCATTGTCTGCCATGCTTAACAACCCCTCGTCTATATTTATAAGTTTTTGTTAAACACGCATTCCATTAGAAAAATAGTGCGGAGAGCAGGGTTCGAACCTGCGTAGGCACTAAGCCAGTAGATGACTTACATGCTTGCTTGC
>CAZUSQ010000063.1:0-5958 GCA_964622655.1 uncultured Methanosarcinales archaeon | reverse complement strand
TTGTTGGCATAGAAAAAACAATAAGCGCAAGAATTCCTGCAAAGGAAATTTTAATGGCCTTGAAAATAAATTCAGCAAGGCTGACAGATGCAAGGGATATAGTTGCTTTATGTCAAAATGTTAACTTTGGCATGGTCGCAGAGTTTATGGATAATAACAAAGAAATACACAATAATTTGAACAATCTGCTCTTATATTTCAAAAGCGATAATTTCAAAGATGCATTCAAGGGAGTTTTTTCTATTGAAAAGCTGCCAAAAGGGAATATTGAGAATGCAATAAGGTTGATAAAAAATCTAAAAGAGAGAATTTAAGACACAAAAAAGCCATTTTGGAGATAGGTAATATTGACTAAAGAGTTGAAAATGGACAAAAAATTTATTAAAGTTGAAATGGCAAAGGATGGTAGAATGGTTAGATAGCCTTTATCGCCTTATCGATCTCCTTTTCCGTATAGCCCTCCCTATAAAGCACTTGTTTTATCTGCTGCAAAGTAAACCCTCTCCTTATATTTTCACTTATATACTGTTTTAATGAATCTATAATCTGAGTTTCTTTTCTCTTTTTGATGAACAAAAACAATAAAACAAATATAACAATAAAAGAAAACAACAAAATCCATATCAAATAATTTGGTTTTTCTTTTGGTTGCTCCAATTCTATTTTTTGTACTTTTTCCTTAGTTATTGGTGTAATAGTTTCATTGCCTTCTTCAACAACCCCTTTACAATCAATATCTGTTTTCAATGAGCAGTCTGGGTCACAAATTCCATCACTAATACCATCACAAAAATCGTCTTTGCTACCTGATGAACAATCAGCTGTGCAACTTTCATAGCTTTCATGCTCCTCACATATACTGTTGCCACAAGTGTTTGAAAATGAGCTAACATCAATGTCCATTATCTTTGAATTTTTAATATTGTACATCTCTATTTTTGCTGCATTTTTACTATAAGGAATGTAGACAAGATAATTCTGATTCTCTGACATATTATAGTAAATACTGTTTATTTCTGTGTTTTCAAAAGATACTGTTTTGATTAAAAATCCAGACTTGCCATTATATTTTATTGTCCTGTCTATTTCTTTTAAACTAATGCTATTAAAAGTAACAGAATCAATAATGTGATTTACATCTAGAACAAAATATTTTTCTGCATTTGCAATATTAACTAATAAAAACATCAATGTAATATACAAAATAATTTTATTTTTCATTTTATTGCATTGTAACATTTAAGAAAAGTTGGGCATATGCTATATTCTCATTTTTATCAATAGCTGTGATTAAAACTTCATTTGTTTCATTTGCCAAATTTAAGATAATGCTATCTGTTATTTCCTCATTTGAAGTTTTAGTTAAAATTAACGTATCATTCAAAAATACAGAATTATTTACTGGGTAATTGGTTGCAGATATTGTAAATGACAAATTAACAGAACTTACATTATATGTTATATTGTCTAATGTATGCACAATAATCTTTGGTGGTGTTGCAAATGCTAATATCTCATCCGAAAGCTTTTTAGGAGTAATAACATAGTTGCAAAAATTAGCAAAAGTCTCGTTAATGGCTGGGTTCGATATATTTTTGTAGAATAGAACTTGTGGGTTTACTCTTACAACTCTTAAGTTTTCTGAAACACAATATTCTTCATTATTATCTAGCACAACAATCAAGTCTTTCTTATTGCTGTATGAAGGGCAATTGCTTCCTATGATATTCACTAAAGTTTGGATATTGAAATATGATAGAGATTGCTCAAGCCTGTAAATATTAAAGTCTTGCCTGTTATTTGAAAATTTTTCTGCAGAAAATATTGCATCTAAGAAATTTTGGACGTCAGACTCAAATTTTGCAAATCCATATGCTTCATAATTGTTAGCTGCAAAAATAATATTGTATTTTTTACTTTTGTCCCATTCATTATAAATCGGAAGACACTTATTGTTACTTAAAACGACTATGCTTTGAGGCTTGCTTATTAATTGTTGAGTACCATCCGTATATTTTACAATTATAACAATATCGAGTTTTTTAAATCCATTAAAAACTTCTATTTTTGAGCTATCCCAATTATTCCCATAAAGGTTATCGTTATTTGCACCATCATTATGAGAGCCGTCATCATAAAGGATAATTGAATCAATTAGTTGTCCACTATCTTTAATATTCGCTGAAACTGATAGCACATTTGTTTTGTCATAGAGGTAATATAAAACATTAAAGAATGATTTATAATAACTGGCAATAGGTTTTATTGTTAAAATACCATCACCTTTAATTTTAATACTATATAATCTAGCTCCATAGGATTTATCTGTTATATTCGCGCAGAATACTATATCTGCGCAGTCCTTATTTATATGGGTTCCATTACCTTGAATACAATTGCCATAAAGGTAATTTGTCAAGCAATAACCCTCTTTATCGATGCAACAACCAACATTGCAATCCTTTAACTCGTCACATTTTCTATCTTCAATAAATTTGCCGTAGCACTCATCCCTTGATGTTTGTTGGCATATAGATGTGCAGCAGCCTTCGTCAAAATTGCTTATTGTAACATAACCAGTAATTTGTTGATTTTTTATTGGCAATAAATTAAATGCAAATGAAATTATAAATAATAAAGAGATAAGCACAGAAGAAACCTTAACAAATTTTAATTGATAATGCCTTTTAAATAGTCCATCAACATAATTTTCATCATAACCATGCTCAACTAGAACTTTCTTTACAGCATGCCTAGAGTAACCTTTACTTAAATGCTCTTTTACGTAATTTCTCAATTTTTTATCTATCTTTTTTTTGCTCAACATTTTCAATCATAGAAACTAAGTTTTTTGATTTGCCTATGTATTTTACAACTTTCTGCCTTATTTTCCCATTTATTCTAACGCTCTTTACAAGATAATAATAGTAGTTATTGTTGATTTTTTTGACTCTCAGGAATACCATAAATTTTATTTTAGGCACTACTATTATATAAAGATTTTGGAAATGCGTATCTAGATTAAATTTTAGGCATTATTTATATAGTAATTTTAGGCACTACTCTACAAAAAAAATTAAAATTGTGATAGTTCAATTTAATTTATTGGGCATTACATTTCTTTTAGGCACTATTTATATATAAAATTTAGGCACTACAAAATAATATTAATAAAAAATTTGAATAATTAGGCATTACAATATCAAAAATAATATATCAAAACAAAGAAAAAATTAGGCACTACATAATTAATAGAAACTAGCAGTGCATTTAACACTGCATTTCTTGCAGGGGAATTTCTAAACAAACCGAAAGTTTTATATAATAGCTGGCTATTAGTATACTGTTAGGTAAAAATGGTAACTTTAACAGCTGATGTAACAAAAGGGATTAAGGACATGACTCAGAAATTGATTAAGACTGGCATGTACAAAAGTCAGTCAGAGGTTGTGAGAGACGCAATTAGGCAGCTTGCCTATAAGTACAGAATAGATACAGCTCCAACAATTGAAAGAGCAAGAGAAATACTTGACAGAGCTGCTAAGAAATCAGGGAAATCATTGGCTAGAACAGTTAAAGAGATTAGAGACGAAGAATGAAATACCTTGACACATCGGCATTTGTCAAACACTATAGAAAAGAGGAGGAAGGCTCTGATAAAATAAAGAAACTGATAGATGATGCCAGAAATGGCAAGGAGCAATTAATGTCATCATTTTTTGTTGTGGGAGAAACCATATCGGTCTTTGACAAATGGGCAAGATATAAATACATTTCCAGCGATGAATGTGCTGAACTAGTTAAGATATTTCTAAAAGATATGAATGAATTTACCGTCAGTGAAGTATTGGTGCTTGAACCTGTTTCTACATCAACAATTACTAACTGCTTAGAGTTGATTACTGAGCACCATCTCTCATTAAATGACGCAATTCATCTCTATGCAGCCTTAAGCAATAAAACGCTTATCGATGAATTTATTTGTTCCGATGACTTGTTGTTGGAGGCAGCAAAAGCAGAGGGTTTTAGTGTTTATAATCCTGAGACTAATAGATAAAAATTTCAATAGAAACTAGCAGTGCATTTAACACTACAAGGCTTGCAAAGGAATTTGCTTATTTTATCACATTTTTTTATCTGAGCACAGACATTAACAGCTTGTCCTGCAGCAACACTAGTGCTTCCATCTGGTATGCATTTCCCAGTTCCATCCTTTTCTTCTTTATCAACATCAATTGTTTGCTCACAAGTTGGGTAAAAAGTTTGGCAATTGTCTGGAGATTTTTCGTAGAAGACGTCTGTTGTAGTATGGATTGTACTTAGAGTTAGTGAGGATACAACTAAAGCAAGTGAACCAAATGCAAAAATGAATTGAATTGTTGTAAGGCCTCCTATCAGCAACTCCTTTAAAAATAGTACTGGCCATGAAAAACCAAATAAAACTCCAATGTATATTGAATACGCTAAAGCAATTACACTCAATGCCAATTGTACATAACAAAATCCAGAAGGCTCAAAAAAGTGCTCTGCAATAGCATTTTTGACTTGTTGTGAAGCGCAGTTTACAGCAGTAAATTCAGTAAATCCTAATATATTTGAAAAAACCCTTTTTTGCTCAGGCTCATGTTTTGAAAGAATTGGAACCCAAAAGCCATTTTTGCCCATTAAGATGCCTACTCCTTTGTTAGCTTTTGTTTCATTATCATAATATAAAGTTAATTTCTGGAATTTGTTAAAAATAATGCCTGTTGGCTCAAAAGTATAAATTGGATTATCAATAACATATTTTATGTCCTGTCTTTGCAGTATTTTATCATTTTGCTTGTAAACAGGAACATCTTTTGTTATAACTTCATTTGGATAAGTTTGCTCTACACTTATCGAGTTAACAGATTGTCCGTTCAAGCTTATTGTAGTTCCTGAAGAAATATCTAGCTGAGCTTTTTTATCAACAGAATAAATCGTAAATGGCAAAAATGTTGGATTAGTTGCACTATATTTTTGCAAATCAGTTATTTTTTTCAAACCAGAATCACCAAACTTAGCTACAAAACTAAAAGTATAAAATTCATTTGTTGGAGTGATAGATTTCTTGTCAGTTATAGTAAATGTCATAACATCAGCTTCTGGGATTTTATAAGCAATATCAAAATCAAGATTTCTAAGATAACCTAATTTCTTTAGCGGATCTTTAATGTCAAAATCAGCATCAAAAAGCCTTTCATTAACCTCAGTTGCAGCCTCAAATATTGCTCTGTATCTTATATTAAACGTATTAAAAAAATCAGAAAATTCTTTAGTGAATTTTTCCTTAGTTAGTTTTATTGAATAAATTACTCCAATTGTAATATCACTGACACCAAACTCTATCGACGTTTTTATTTGTCCTTTCTCAATTCCAAATCCTAATTGTGTTATTTTTTGCTCATCAATGCATGCAGGAACATTTGTATTGATGTAATTTAATAGCCTTTCTTGAGTCTGATTCAAAAAAGGCTGAATATTTACTTGATCAAGATACCAATAGCTTGTTCCTTTAAGATTTATAAGGGTTGGCACTTCAATATAGCCACCTGTTTGTCCAATCTTTTTAAGTCCGTCAAAGCTAACTTTTTTAATGCAGTCATTTACAAATTTTTCAATCTCTTTAGCCTGCAAGCTTAAGTCTGATATTTTCGCTTCTTCTTCTATTTTTGCTGTTCTTATATCGCTATAAATATAAAATCCCAAAATAACTGCTATAAACATTATCACTCCAACAGCTACAAAAATAGAAGTTTGAGCTTTATTTTGAAATTTTCTTTTATATATGTTCTGCCTATTTTTAAAGATATACATCTTGTTTTATTTTTTCTATTAGTTCTATATAAACATTATCAATTTGACAAAGTATAAAAATAACAGGCTTCAGTGAAAATAAATCACAATAAATAAAAAAACATTATACAATATCATCCT
>CAZUSQ010000062.1:0-5974 GCA_964622655.1 uncultured Methanosarcinales archaeon | reverse complement strand
AAGGTGCAAGACCAAAAGCAGCTGAGATAAGGCATGCTTCTTTAGGAGAAATTGACTCTTTGATTAGACAATTGGCTTATGATGAAGATGCAACTTTGATAACATCAGACAAAGTGCAAAGCGAAGTTGCATTAGCAAAAGGAATGAAGGCTATTTACTATAAAAGACCAGAAAAAGGTTTGCACAAATTAAAGCTTGAAAGATTTTTTGATGAAACAACAATGAGTGTTCATTTAAGAGAAAATGTAAGCCCATACGCAAAGAAAGGAATGCCTGGCAACTGGCAGTTTAAAGAATTAAGAAAAGCTGTGTTAAAACAAGAAGAAATACAAGCAATTTCAAGAGAAATAATAGAAGATGCAAAGCTAAGAAAAGATGGCTTTATTGAAATTGAAAGAACATGCTCTACAATTGTACAGTTAGGCACATATAGAATTGTTATAACAAGGCCACCTTTCTCAGACGGATGGGAAATAACAGCTGTAAGGCCTGTAAAAAGATTAAGCTTATCTGATTACAAACTAAGCGAGAAACTAACAAAGAGGATAGCAGAACAAGCAGAAGGCATACTTGTTGCAGGTGCCCCTGGACATGGAAAAACTACTTTCGCTCAAGCTTTATCTGAGTATTATGCATCAAAAGACAAGATTGTGAAGACTGTTGAAGCTCCAAGAGATTTGATTTTGCCAGAGAAAATAACTCAATATGCAATTAGCTATGGCGATGCACAAGAAATACATGATATTTTGCTGCTTTCAAGGCCTGATTACACAATTTTTGATGAGATGCGCAACACAGATGACTTTAAGCTATTTGCTGATTTAAGATTAGCAGGTGTTGGAATGGTTGGTGTTGTGCATGCTACAAGCCCAGTAGATGCAATCCAAAGATTTATCGGCAGAGTTGAAATGGGTGTTATTCCTCAAGTTATTGATACTGTTATATTCATCAAAAATGGCTTTGTCAATAAGATTCTTGCATTAAAAATGACAGTAAAAGTTCCTTCTGGCATGACAGAAGCAGATTTAGCAAGACCAGTTGTTGTTGTAAATGATTTTGAGACTGGAAAGCTAGAATATGAAATCTATAGCTATGGCGAGCAAACTGTTGTTATACCTGTGCAAGAAAGCAAAGAGAAAAGCGGAGCTCATAAGCTTGCAGAAACAACAATTCTTGCAGAATTCCAGACATATTCAAGAGATGCAGAAGTTGAAATGTTATCTGATAACAAATGCATTGTTTATGTGCCAGAAAGTGATATTGCAAGAATTATAGGCAAGCAAGGCACTAATATTAATCGTTTAGAAGAAAAGCTTGGCATAAGCATTGATGTAAAAAGTTTAAATGAAAAATACAATATAAAAGGTGTTGCAAAAGAGCAAAAAGAAATTCCTTTTGAAATAGGACATAAAAAAAATCAGTTAATGATTGAGCTAGGAATCGACATGCAAAACAGAGATGTTGACATTTATATTGGAGAAGAATTTTTGCTTAGCGCAAAAGCTGGCAAAACAGGCACAATAAAAATAAAGAAAAGCAACAACATAGGAAGACGCTTAATGGAGGCTTTGAACAGGAAAGAAAAGATAAGGTTAGTGGTTTAGGCTACTTTTTCTGTTAAAATTCTAACAGTAACTGATGGTAGTATTTCAACAGGTACATTATTAATAATGGCTTTAATGATATACTCTCTAGCTTTTTGGCTTTTTTCATACTTCATTTCAAGTATCTCTTGTTGGACATACAATACAGCATATTCAAAGTTGCTATCAGAATTTCTATCCGCATATATTGCTAAAAGAGCAGGAACTCCTCGGTAATCTAATTTTATGACTTGTCGCAAATTTCGTTCAAAATTACCACTAAATTGGCTTCCGTTTAGGTATGTATGCATAAATAAAGCACCAACCAAACCATAGGCTTCAAGAGCTTCTTCTTTAGTTCTAAATATACGTGTTATTTCTTCCCATCCTCTTTCGACAAGTAAGTATGTATCTTGCCCATTTTGATATACGCCCAACCTAAGTTGCATAAGTGCATCTGGTCCGAAAAGGCAATAAGGCTCCACACCATTTTCACCGACTACAACATAATTGTCCCGTTCTCGAGATTCGGGAAAAAATTCTCCGAGAACACGATCAATAGAAATAAGAGGATGATTTTTTACAGATGCCACACGAGACATAAAATTATTTATCCTTGTTTCAAGCATGTGAGAATAAACCTTCTCATTACTTTTATTTATACCTTTCGCTTCCGCAACCTTTTTATACATTCTAACGAATTCTTTTGCTATGCTTGACATAAAATTCATTCGCGAGAATCCAGATATTGTAAGAAAGGATTTAGAGAAAAGAAATGAAAAAGAAAAATTAGAATGGCTAGAAGATTTGCTGAAAAGCGATGCTGAATACAGGAAATTATTGCAAGAAAACCAAAGATTAAGGCAGAGAAGAAACGAGATAACTGATGAGATAAACAAGCTAAAAAAACAAGGTGAAGATATAAAAGAAAAAATAAAGGAAGCAAAAGAACTGCCAGATAAAATAAAGCAAAGCGACGAAAGAATTGAGGAATTAAAAAACAAGATTGAATACTACTTGATGAGATTACCCAATATATTGCATGAATCTGTGCCTATTGGTAAAGACGTAAATGATAATGTTGTTGTGAAAGAATGGGGAGAAAAGCCAAAATTTAGCTTTGAGCTTAAACCACATGGTGAGTTATTGCAGGAACTTGGTTTTGCAAATTTTGAAAAAGCAGCTGAAGTTTCTGGACATGGTTTTTACTATTTGCTTGGTGATATTGCAAAACTAGAATTAGCATTAGTTAATTTTGCAGTTGATTTTCTGACAAAAAAAGACTTTGTTTTTGTTGAGCCTCCTTTAATGCTGAGAAGAAAGCCGTATGAAGGTGTTACTGATTTGAAAGATTTTGAGACTATGATGTACAAGCTTGAAGATGAAGATTTGTTGCTTATTGCAACATCAGAGCATAGTATTGCTGCAATGCTTATGAATGAAACAATTGAAGAAAAGCAATTGCCAATGAAGTTTGTTGGATTTTCTCCTTGCTTTAGAAAAGAGCTTGGAAGCCACAGCATTGATACAAGAGGCTTATTCAGAGTGCATCATTTTAACAAAGTAGAGCAATTTATTTTCTGTAAGCCAGAAGATGCCTGGCAATTTCATGAAGAGTTGCTAAAAAATGGTGAAGAGTTATTCCAAAAATTAAAATTGCCTTATAGAGTTGTAAATATATGTACTGGTGATATTGGTTCAGTTGCTGCAAAGAAATATGACATAGAAGCTTGGTTTCCTAGAGAGAATTTGTACAGAGAAGTTATTAGCTGCTCAAACTGCACTTCTTATCAAGCAGTAAGATTGAATATTAAGTACAGAAAAGGAGAAGAAAAAGAATTTGTGCATACGTTGAACAGCACTGCAATTGCAACAAGCAGAACAATAAGGGCAATTGTCGAGAATTATCAACAAAAAGATGGAACAATAAAAGTGCCTACTGTTTTGCAAAAGTATATGGGAAAGAAAGTGATGGGAAAAAAATAAAATTATTGAATTGTTAATCCAAAACTGATTAGGGATAATGAAATGGGCTTCAATGCAATCATTCCAAATACAATTTATTGGTTTTTTGGGCTAGTTCTAATAATTTTTAATAAGTCTATTGCATATTATTTTTGCCAAAAATTTTTTAATATTTATAAAGGTGTGATAGGTAAATCATTAAAACTTAAAACAAAGAAAATAATAATAATTGTTGATAGGATTGGACTTTATATTTTTGGTATCTTTGCTTTGTTAATAGTTATTGAGCAACTATTTTAATAATATTTTTGTTTATATTTTTAATTTGATAGCAACATTTATATATTCGATTTTCATATAAACCATTATGCCAAAAAAATATACTGTAATCATAGAGAAAGACGAAGATGGATGGTATGTTTCTGAAGTAGTGGGGCTTCCTGGGTGCCACACTCAAGGAAAAACCATCGACCAGTTGATGGAGAGAACAAAGGAAGCCATTAAAGCATATCTAAAAAGCACCGAAGAGCCCGAAATTTCTGGAAATTTTATAGGAATACAGCAAATCGAGGTGTAGTTCTTGGCGAAGCTGCCCAAGCTTACTGGCAAAGAGGTTGCAAAGGTAGTTTTAAAACTTGGTTTTGTTTTTGATCATCAGACAGGAAGCCATATGGTATTTGAGCATCCTGATGGCAGAAAAACAACCATCCCGCATCATTCTGGAGAAGAATTGGGTCCTGGATTACTTACTAAAATAATTAAGCATGATTTAAAAATAACAAGAGAGGAATTTTTAAAAAACCTATAAAAATGCCAAAAATTCATTGGATAATTTATGTTGTTATTGGCTTGTTTGTTTCAATTCTATCATGGAGATTGAATTATGAAAAATTAATTTTCTTTTTTTATATTGGTTTGATTTTTATTTTAGTTGGAATTGTTAAATTGTTAATTAGTCTTATAAATAGAAAAACTAGTAAAAAAGGAATTGTGCATAAGGTACAGCATCAAACACCTAAACATCATATAAGATTTAAGCGATGTAGTAGATGTAGTAATATTGTAAGGATTGGTGATAGTTTTTGCAATAAATGCGGTGCTAGAGTTTAAAAAGATTTAATAAGTTGCTCTAATCTTTTGGGTATAGCAATAGGTTCTTTTTCATATTTCACAAAGAATTCTCATCGGAGTGGTTATAAATTTCCCTTAATCAAACCTCGTTTACATCTATATCCTTAAATTGTGCATAAACTCCCTATTATATCCTTTTTGGCTCTGGTACAAATTCAACATTCTTTGATTTTAGTTCCTTGTAGGTTTTTTCAACGTCATCATATAAGAAAATAATAAAAGGCTCCAACTTTAACCATCTTTTTAAATTTCTTTGTATATTTATATATATAAAGTTAACTAACAAACTATAAAATAGACACAAAAAGAAATGGGCTATTTACTCTATTCTTGTTGTTATTTGCCCTACATTAGTGTGAGAAATGCCGCCTATATCAGAAGAGGTAACGTAAGAAATATTTAGCTGTGCATTATATTTTGAGCCAGTTAATGCTGGGGAGCAAGTTATTGTATACACTCCTTTTTCTCCATTAGCAAGGGTTGCTGGCGAACTGCTTGTTCCACAACTTCCTGCCTTGACAGTTATTGATGATAGGTCATATCCAAGCGAATTCTGTATTACAACTTGAACTTGTGTTGCAGTTGCTTTATGGTCCAAACAAGCAATTCCTGCTTGTAAAGTACATTTAGCAGGCAAAAACCTATCAGGACTCAAAACACCAAAATAAGCAAGAGCGCCAACTGCAACTAAAACTACAAGAATAGCCCACCCATAAGTCATTAAGAACTCTAATGCTGCTTGTGATTTTTTATTTGGCATCAATCCATCACCTCTTTAGCCCTCAACCTTTGTATTTAAATTCCCATACGCTGTTTTTGTGAGGTTCGTGTCTTTTTCAGTATAAGTCATGGTAATATCTGCTTTGAACTTCTCTTTGGCAGGGCCATTGTTGCAAGAGCCACCTATAACAAGTGTTTTGTCCACCCCACTGAGCATTACCTCACTAAATGTTCCACTACAACCACCAACATCAATGCTATTTATTGTTATTGTTCTTCCAAGCCCATTTGAGATAACAAGAGTCACTTTAGTAGGCTCTACCTTATGGCTTACGCACGCAATTCCAGGCTGCAAAATGCATTTCTCTGGCAGAAATTTTTCTGGACTCAAAACACCAAAGTAAGCAAGAGCAGCAATTGCAGCAAGAACAACAAGAATAGCCCATCCGTATGTCATCAAAAACTCCATTGCTGCTTGGGCTTTGAGATTAGAAATCTTCATCAACTTCACCTCATTTTTAAAATCATTTTAAATACTAATTGAATAACTAATATTTAAATCTTTCCAAGATTTA
>CAZUSQ010000061.1:0-6001 GCA_964622655.1 uncultured Methanosarcinales archaeon | reverse complement strand
AAAAATGCTTTGCATTTTTCCGATGCTCAAAAACCACCTCAAATAAGTGGAATTTGGATGTCGCAAAAGTCAAAGACTTTTGGGATCCAAAAAACCTATGGTTTTTTTGATGTCCAAAACCACGCTATGGAAAAGCCAAAGTATTCATGCCACCAATCTATGACTGGTGGTTTTTGACATCAAATATTCAAATTTTTTGCAAATATTTTTTAAGCTTATGTCAAAGCACCTGAATGCAATGTCCAAATTAAAAAATTTAAAAGGAAATTTTTGTAATACCAAATTTTTGCTATTTCTAATAGTATTGTTTGGAATAGTGCTAAGGCTAATATTTTTTTCAGGTGTGAGTGCATCAGACGACCTTTCGTACAGCCGATACGCTTACTATATCAATACTAAGGGAGTTGATCCCAATAGTGTCTTAACATTAGCAACAAGAATAGGACTATTATACCCAGTTGCTTTTTTCTACTATCTGTTTGGTGTAAACGATTTATCTTCCATTATATTAATATTTATAACAGCGATAGGAAATATGATACTGGCTTATTTTTTTGGTGGACTTTTGGGCAACAAAAAAATAGGTTTAATGGCTGCTTTTTTATTAGCTATATTCCCTCTAGAAGTAATCAACTCTACAAAGTTATTGTCTGATATTCCATCTGCATTTTTTATGGCATTAGGGGTATATTTATTCCTTCACTCAGAAAAGAAGAAAGTAACAAAATTTTTTTATTTTCTTGCAGGCATTTCTATAGGCATAGGGTATTTAATAAGAGAGAGTGCATCGCTTATAGCATTATTTTTTGCAATTTATATTGTTATGAATAGGAAAATAAAGAAGGAATATTTTCTAATTGTAATAGGCTTTCTGCTTATATTTGTTGTTGAGGTTCTGACTCTGTATAAGTTGACAGGTAATCCTTTGTATAGATTTACAACAGTACAGGACTATATCTTGCAAAGGCACGCGCAATACAATTATTTTGGAAGGCTATCTTTTCCAGAAGGCTTATTGCATTACCCTTATATTATCATAACAAATAGTCTTATATCATATTTTTACATTATTATTTTTATTGCAATAATCTATTTTCTTATTCTCAAAAAAAAGAATTTATACACTTTGATTTTGTGGTTTCTTCCTCTACTTTTATATTTAAGTTTCGGCTCGTCAAATTTTTTCAAATATGTTCCCTTTAAGGCTGATCCGAGATATTTGTCAGTCATCACAATACCTGGCATTGTGTTATTGGCATTTTTTCTTACAGAGAAAAATAAATATTTTAAGAAAATAATTATGCCTGCAGGTTTAGCCATACTTTTAGTAACTTCAGTTTTGTCTTTATACACCAATAGGGAAGACAATGATGCAGTCAACAACCTAAGAGTATTGTACCCTTACCTTGAGAAAGTTAAAAAACCAATATATATGGATAGTAGATCAAAATTTGTAATTGATTACCTTTCTGGTTACAACAACACACTTGATATAATTGAATATCCTCAGGAATTCGGTAATGTCAAAGATTCGTATATTGTCATAAACAAAGCAATGATAAAAGGTCTAAAAGAGGTGAATAAAAATGCAAAATTTCCAACTGAAATAGATAATCCACCTAAAAAATGGAAAGTGGTAAGAGAAGTGGGAAAAAATGAAAAGAAAGCAATCTTTTATTATACTTCCTAATTTTTTAATTATTTTATTTCATTTACTAATACAGTAAATTTTATATAAGGTTCTAAAATCCATTTGCCTATGAAAGTTTTAATTACTGGTGGTTCAGGGGCTCTCGGCAACTCATTAAAGAATGTATTCAGAAATGCTTTTTGTCCAAAACGCTCTGAAATGGATGTGACTAAACCATACTCTGTTAATAAAGTTATTTTAAGTTATAAACCAGACACTTTAATACACACAGCAGCTTTAGTTGGTGTTAGAGAATGCGAAGAAAATAAGCAAAAGGCATGGCTTACAAATGTTGAAGGTACACAAAATATAGTGAATACATTAGAAAAATTAAATAATAGTTGTTATCTCATTTACATGTCTACTGCATGCATTTTTGCTGGCGAAAATAAAAGATTTTATACAGAAGATGATACTCCTAACCCAAAAAATTTCTATTCCTTAACTAAATTATGTGGAGAAATTGTAGTAAGACAATATGAAAATACTTGTATTGTAAGGACTAATTTTGTTCCAAAAAAACAATGGAAATATCCAAAAGCTTTTGTTGATAGATTTGGGACTTATTTATTTACTGATAATGTTGCAAGGGGCATATATGATGTATACAAAAAGAAAAAAAAAGGCATAATACATATTGTAGGGAATAAGAGGATTAGTATGTACGAATTGGCATTGTTAGCTGGCTCTAAAAATGTTGGTAAAATGACTCTTGAAGAATACAAAGGCCCACCATTGACAATTGATATGAGTCTTTCTACAAAAATATGGAAAAAGTATAAAATAGGATAAAGAAATGAAAGTCTCTATCATAGTACCTGTATATAATGAAGAATTAAGAATAAAGCCTTTTTTGAGAGAACTTAAACATGTCCTAAAACCTGACTGGGAAGTTATTTTTGTCAATGATGGTTCTTTTGATGGCACATTGGAGATACTAGAAAAATTTAATATTATAAATAAGAGCATTATCTCTTACAAAAAAAATAAAGGTAAAGGATTTGCAGTAAAAACAGGGGCTATGGCTGCAAAAGGCAAGTATATAATCTTCATAGATGCAGATGGTTCCATACATCCCTCACAGATTAATTCTATGCTTAAATATCTATCACAATACGAGGTTGTTGTGGGTACAAGAGCTTCAAAAGAGTCTAAAGTAAAGGCATCTTTCATACGCAAAATATTAGGAATTATTTTTAATTCCTATGTGAATTTTCTTTATAATATTAAAATAAAAGATAATCTTTGCGGTTTTAAAGGATTTAAAAGGGATGTTGCAAAGCAATTATTTGCAAATCTTTTATCTGAAAGATGGATTTTTGATGTAGAGTTATTTTATAAAATAAAAAAACAAGGCATATCCCTATATCAGATGCCGATAAAGTGGGTACATAAACATAACAGCAAAATGCATGTAATTGACCCATTAAAAATGATATATGAATTGCTAAAGCTAAAGACAAAAATTTAAAATTATTATTCAAGGATTTAGATTAAAGAGTGCAATTTATTTCTGATTTTAATAGAGAAAATTTAAATAGTTGGTTTATATCGAATTTTTTATGCAAGTTTCGATAGTGATAGTCAATTATAATGGTAAAGAATTAGTTAATTTGTTAATTAGTTCTCTGAAGAAATCAACTTTTAAATCTTATGAATTAATTATTGTTGATAATAACTCAAGTGATGGAAGCTTAGAGTTTTTTAAAAAAAATTACAAAAATATAAAGATAGTCATAAATAGAAAAAATTTAGGCTACTCAGGAATAAATTCTGCAATAAAGCACTGTAAAGGCAAATACATCCTATTCTTAAATAATGATATGGAGGTTGGTAAAGATTGCATTGCTAAACTAATTAAGAATATTGAGTTAGATAAAAATGTTGCAATGGTTGCTCCGAGACTAATTAACTTCTATGATAAAAGCTTAAAATCAAATGGCACTTGGGTTTCAAGGGCTTTTTACACTGGACATATTAAAAACAATGTCAACAATGCTATTAAGGAAATCCCTTACCTTGGAGTTGGGTTAATTAGGAAAGACTTTGTTGACATGTTTGGCTATTTATTTGATCCAGACTATTTTATTTACGCAGAAGACTTGGATTTGGGACTTAGAATTAGACTTAATGGTAAAAGAGTAATGTTCGAACCAAATGCAATTATGTACCATATGCATGCAGTCACAACTCAGCAATCAAATAATGCTTTTACCACATATTTAATGGAAAGAAACTTGCTCACTACTTTTTTTAAAATTTTTTCTTTTAGAAATATTATTTTATTTCTGCCTTATGTTTTATTTTCCAGATTTATTGCTATAATAAAAGATGTCATTTCATTTAAAGTTAATATTGCTTTTGCAAGACTAAGGGCATTATTTTTTGTAATGATAAATATGAATTTAATAATGAAAAAAAGATATGAAACTCAAAAATTGAGAAAAGCAGATGATAATTTCATATTGAAAGTTTTTTCAGAAAAATATATACTCAAAAAGCCTGTACTTATTTAACTTTGTAGATTGTTGTTCCACTATTTGTATTGCTGTAAATCACTTTTAATCTGTCACTGTTCTTTATTTTTCCAAGTGATTCGTCATTCATTGTAAAGTCAATCCGCCATTTATTGTTTACCCATATGTAATCAACATTGTCAAGTTCTAACTCAGCCAACTGGTCAACGACAAGCCGGTTAATGTTGTATGACAAACATTGCCCATTTCCATAAAATAAATCATTTTTGCTAGAATTATTTCTTACCCACCCAAAGTCCTTTTGATAAATGCTCCATTCATTTGCCGCAATTGAAATTTTAATTGCTTCTACAACTACGAATCCTATGCTAATAACAAGTATTGTCAAAAGATAAATTTTTTTTATCTTTAACGAGCTTAAGCCTTTTGCCCAAATAATAGCCATAAAAGGCACAATCGGCAGCAGCAACCTTGCTCCAAACCATCCAGTGTTTATCAAGTACACAAACAGCATCAGCAGGTGTGACAAAAATAATATGTATACGCTTTTTAAAAAAGATTTATTCTCTTTTCCCTCTCTATAAAAAAAACCTCTTACAAAGGGGTATATGAAAATTAATGTAGATATAAACCAAATAAAAAGCAGATATCCAATAAAAGGGATGTTATGAAAAAATATTAAAGATATATTGCCATTTGGCACTCCAAAAAGTTCTAGATAAGATTTTAAATAAGTGCCTAATTCAAAAACAAACTTGAAGCTGATTGTATTAAAATATGTGCCTATATTAACTCCTTTAAAGATTCCGTTCAAGTAAGGCCAAAATGGGTTGCCAAGCAAAACAAGATTTCTTATGAACCAAACAGATGAGATTAATAGTGATATAAATGTTACAATAAATGCATTGACAAAGCTTTCTTTTTTGTTTTTCGAATTTTTATAAGTTAAATAAATCAGCATTGGCAATACAAAAATTGCGTTGTATTTTGAGAGCATTGCTATTCCAAATGAAATGGAGGAGAGTACATGCCTTTTATTCAGAATAAAAAAAATAGACAAGATTGAAAAGAATGTTGCTGTGGAGTCTGTATAGCTAAATACGCTGTAATCAATGAACAGAGGTGTAAAATTTAGGAATACCATCGAATAAAATGTTGTTCTTTCACTAAATAGTTTCCTCGTTATTGCATACGCAACTATTACAGTAAGTGTGCCAAAAACAGGCGACACTAATTTCATGCCCACTTCCGCAATTCCCAAACTAGTTAAACTTAAAATTTTATATACGAATGCAGCAAAAAAGTGGAAAGCTGGAGGAGGCCAAAAAGGTTGCAATCTTCCTAGCCCTTCAAACAATGGTATTTTATCATGAGTTGCTATAAATCTTGAGGATGCCAAATGCCAGCACGCATCTCCAGAAACAGTATGGCTTAATGCAAGCGCAAATCTTATGATAGCAGCTATAATAATGACTGCTATGCTGAGTTTTACATAAAATTCTTGTTTCATTTTAACAATTTTATAATTGCATTTGCAAATCCTGCAATGTCGTCTTTTTTTACCAATACACCATTCGTAACAACTTCTGGATGTGAGCATACATCAAAAGCAACAACCTTTTTACCGCATGCCTTTATCATCTAGAAATTAGTATTTATTTTAAATAAATTGCCTTTTTGAACCAATTGCAGAACTAAACATAGCATCAACAAAACCTTTAGTGTCCCCTTCCGGTACAAGAACTCCATTTTTAACAAATTCAGGATGAGCACCTATATTAAAAGCAATTACTGGTTTTCCACATGCTTGAGCTTCTTGTGTTGGCAAATCATA
>CAZUSQ010000060.1:0-6057 GCA_964622655.1 uncultured Methanosarcinales archaeon | reverse complement strand
TTTTGAATGCAGTTCTAGATTTTTTAGCATTATCAATAACTTCTTCTTTTGGCATTATTTCATATTCTGCAATTACTTCTTCTGTTGCTGGATTAATTGTTTTGAATTTGTTCATTTTCAAAAATTTTTATTTTTGTTTTAGTTTAAAGTTATCCTTTAGTTATTTAATTTAGTGCTTCTTGCTTGTCGATAAATCGAAGATTTTCGATCATGCTCAAAAATCTTTGATTTTTGACATTTGACAATAGAGCAATTTCAATAATTATTTTTAATATTTCAAAATAAAATCCAACCCCAACTATAGCTCTTTTCTCTTCAATAACTGTGCTGCAGTTAAAAACTTTGCCCCTTTTTGTTTGAATAAAGCTAAATCCTTTTTTTCATTCTTCTTGAAAACTGGTTTTATGGCATCTTTGATTACATAAGTTTCAACACCCATATCTCTCAACCCTAATACAGCTGCTTTTACACAATAGTCAGTTGCAACACCATAAACATATGCTTTTTTTGTTCCTTTAAGAATCGATTTTAAGTTTGGATTTGAGAATGCAGTGTATTGTTGCTTTTCAATCAATAATCTATCTTTTTGTTTTAATTGTTTTATTTTTTTGTTATTAAGCTTTCTATTTGGTATAATAATTACATTACTTAATCTTGTTTCTGGAATTTTCTTTTGCCCTTTTGTGCCTTGCATGCAATGAGATGGGAAAGTTTTAGATGCAATCTCCCAATCACTCATTTTATGGTTGTCAGCAGAGGCAATCACAGAAATATTTTTTTTCTTTGCAAATTGTGTTATTTTCTTTAAGTTTGGTATTATTTTCTCCGCATCAGGCACATAAAGTTTGCCATCTTTATGCATGAAATCGTATTGAGTATCAACATCAAAAAATATGACTTCTTTCATAGAATTAAAGAATTAAAATTTTATATTTAAAGTTTTTGCCAATTTTAGCTTTAAAAATGGAAATATTAATTTACTTTTTATCTAATTTTTTCGTGTTTCAATTTTATGTTCTGGACTCACAGCATAAGCAAATACATCATCAGGAATTTTATGTTTATAAAACCGAGGCTGACTAACTGTTCTCTTTTCTGGTTCAGCTAACAGTGATTTTGCTTTTGCTTTATATACAATCCTCCTATTAACCTTTGTTAACCCTTCTTTAGTTGGCAATTTTCCATCATAAGTTACTATTATATCATAAAAATAATCAATCCAATTTGAATTACCCATCAATGTGGCTTCAATTTTCCCCACAATTTGTTCTAATTGACCATCAAGTACATCAAATCTATCTAATTGTACTAATACATTTCCAGCAAATCCTCTTTCTGTATGCTGACTTTGAAGACGAGGAATGTAAACTATTTCCCTACCAAACTGTTTAAAAAACCTTGTAAAAATAGGAAATGGATTTGGTTGTTGTTGTTCCATATGACCACATCTACTGGTAAGTAGTATCTCTTTTTAAACCTTTTGTTTAAGCATTTTATCCAATTTTATTGTCAATATTTTTAACTCAGGGCCTATCTCAACTTTGTACTTTGCAGCATTTTTTAAACTTTTATACTTATCTGGCAATTTTGATAAATTGTTTAATATTATTTTTTTTATATTTTCCACTGATGGAGATTTATAGATAATCTTTCCCTTCTCCATTACTTTAATTAATAACTTTCGTCCATTTATTTTTTCTTCTCTTAAAGTTAAAACATCTTTTATATATTTTCCATTTTTATCTGTAATCCTATATACCTGTTTAACTCCGGGATAAGTAACCTTGCCTTTGCTTAATTTCATTGTTGGCAATAATTTTCCATGATTAGTTAACTCAACTAATTTATATACAACATCACAACAAGGAGCATCTTTTGAAACACCCATTGCTGTGCCAACTCCAAAAGCATCAATCAAAGCTCTTTTTTTTGATAATTCTTCAATTTTGTACTCGTCTAAATTGCCACTTCCAAATACTTGGACATAGTTTAAACCATTTTTGTCAAGAATTTTTCTTGCAGCTTTACTTAAGGAAACTAAATCTCCAGAGTCAAGCCTTATTGCTCTTAGCTTATGTCCTTGTTTTTCTAATTCTTTTGCAACAATTGCAGCTTTTTCCACTCCCTTTAGTGTGTCATATGTATCTACTAAAAATATTGAAGTGTCTTGAAATGTTTTAGAGTAAGCTTCAAAGCTTTTTTGCTCTTCTTCAAATGCCATTACAAAGCTGTGAGCCATTGTTCCATAAATAGGAATTTTATATTTCATTCCAGCAAGAACATTTGATGTACCTATGCAACCTGCAATATAGCTTGCTCTTGCAACTTTCATTCCAGCGTATGTTCCTTGAGTTCTTCTCAATGCAAAATCAACAACTGGTTTTTGTTTTGCAGCTAAAACCACTCTTGAAGCTTTTGTTGCAATTGTCGTTTGAAGATTTATTGTATTAAGCAAAAATGTTTCAACAAGCTGAGCTTCAATAATTGGTGCTGTAACACTTAAAATTGGTTCATTTGGAAAGAATATTGTGCCTTCTGGCAGAGCAAAAACATCTCCTGTAAATTTGAAATTTTTTAAATAATCTAAAAAATCATTTTTGAAGATTTTTTTTGATTTTAGAAATTCAATATGCTCGTCTTTAAATTTTATATTTTTCAAATAACTCAAAACATCTTCTAATCCTACTGCAATAAAATAAGAACGATTTGGCGGCAAATCCCTGATAAACAAATCAAATGTAGCAATATCATTTATTTTATTATCAAAGTAACTAGCACACATTGTTAGCTCATATAAATCTGTCAATAAAGCAAAATCTTTTTCTTTAACCATATAGAAAAATAGTTTTTAATTTGTTTATAAATTTTTGCAGAATAAAAAGTTTTATATACTTGCTATGTTTTCGGATTTTTATGATTTCAAAGAGTGATTGTCTTTGGCATTAGTTATTTCTTGTTTTTGTTAGATAATAAAATATTTAAAATTTCAAAAGGATATTGGTGCTGTTAGATATTTCTGTTTAATTTGTATTTTGAGTTTTCGTACTAGCGAAAGTTCTATTAAAAAATAAAATTTAAGGAGGATGGTAAAATGAAACAAGAAGATTTAATAAAAATTGTAGAAGAACTTGTACCCCAACCTAAAGAGTTGGAATTTGATAAGATTGGTGTTGTGAGACCAACACCGGTTGATATTAAAAAAGTGGGAGTTTGTGTTGATTTGACTGACTATGTTGCGGAACAAGCTCGTAAATTAGGTGTGGATTTTTTAATTATTCATCAAGGAAGAGGAGAAAGAACAAAGATACTATTGGAAGAAATGAACATAGGGGGCTATGGAATAAATCTTGCACTCGACACATCTTCTAACGGATTGATAGAGACATTTGCAAGTATTTTTCATATTGGATTTCATTTGCCTTTAACTTTGGAGTATAAGGGACATGATGTTGAGAGAGGTGCAATACTTTTAAACACTTTAAGAAGTGGACTTTCAAGATTTCTTGATATCGGCTACTTCGTTAGCAGATATGTTGATAGGAATGGACTTAATTTTGGAATATTAAATATCCGCTTATACAACTGCCAATATCTGGCTTCGAGCGGCATAGAAACAGTAGTGGTTTCCACCGGAAGAGCAGTGATACCGGAGTTTGTCGAACAAGTGAAACATCATGAACCACAATTATTTATAGCAGGAAGTGCAGATACAGAGGCTGTTAAACATGCGCAAAAACTTGGAATAGCAGTAATGACCATTGGGGATTTTGAGTCACATCATCCTGGGACGATATCTTTTGCTGAAAAACTATCGGATTTGGTTGAAAGAAAAGGTTATCATCCACACACTAAAGATTATAGTGGTCAAATTCCTATCAGAGACAGACAAAAAGCATTTGCAATTTATATCCCAAACTATAGAATTTAAAATGTGGAGTATATAAAATATATTTAAATCCGGAAGCTTATAAAGGTATTGTAGAACAAATATAATATAAAATTAATAAAACTTACTCCCTCAACATATTCTCATACTCTTCTTCTTCAGCAACTTCTTCTGTCAATAAGTCTTCTGCCAGTTCATGAGTTACCAAATCTTTGCCATGAGTTTTTTGTGCTAAGTCGTTATATAGTGCAATTGCATGCTGTTCCATTTTTAAGAATACTTTAACGAAGCCTTTTATATCGCTTCTGTTTTTTGGAAAACTTATCTTGCCAAAGCCTGCAAGCTTTTCCATCTCTGAAAGAGTTTCTGGTGGCTCACCTCCAAGCTCTGCAATTCTTTTTGCAATTCTGTTTGCATGCCCAAGCTCACCTTCTGCAGCTTTCTTGAAAATTTCTGCATAAACTGGTGTTCTTAAGCCAGAAACTATATTAGATGCTAAAGAAGCATAGTAATGAACAACCCATTCAAAAGCATAAGCCTTATTCAGTTCATTTAGCAACCATTTATGGTCAATTTTTGAAATTTCTCTTCCTTTTTGCCCCATAATAATCACCCAATCTTGTTTAAATCTTGAATTAATTGCTCATTTTCTAATCTTTCTTTTGGAGTAGGCATCAAATACTTAAATCTTACTATGCCATGCTTATCAATTACAAAATAAGCTCTTTCACTAAAGCCTTCTTTCCTTAAGGTTCCATAAAGTTTACATACCTCTCTATTAAAATCGCTTAGCAAGGGAAAGTTAAGTCCAAGCTTTATTGCAAATTCTTTATGAGCATATTTGCTGTCAATGCTTATTCCAAGAACTTGTGCATTTAAATTATTAAGCTTGCTTAAATCCTGCTCAAAACATCCAAATTCAACTGTGCATACAGGAGAGAAATCAAATGGATAAAAAGCAAGAATTACATTTTTGCCTCTAAAATCACTAAGCCTTATTTCTTTTCCATCTTGATTAACAAGAGTGAAATCAGGTGCTTCTTGACCAACTTCTACCATTTTTAATTTTTTTGTTGTTAATTTTTTATAATTTAATTTTAATGATTTAATCTTTCTTTGTTTTAATCTCTCTGCCCAATAATAAATTATTATAAACTAAACCAGCAATTACAGCTCCTATTATCGGACCAATCCAATAGATATATTGATTTGTCCAAAAGCCAGCAACTAAAGCTGGTCCAAAAGATCTTGCTGGGTTTAAAGCAGCTCCTGTTAATGGACCTGCAACAAGCAAAGCAACAATAACAATAACTCCTATTGCTAATCCAATAGGTCCTTGCGGAGCTCTTTTGTCAACTGCAACCCCATAAATTGTCAAAACCAAGAAGAATGTAAATACAGCTTCTATCAAAATTCCATCGAATAAGGTTACTCCAGAAGCTAATGCAGGTGCTCCAAAATTGACAGCTTTTCCACCATTTTGAAATATCCATAACAAAAACAATCCTGCAATCGCAGAACCAATTAATTGGGCTATTACATAGCTAATACCATCTTTTGTTTTAATTCTTTTTGTAACCCACATTGCAACTGTAACAGCTGGATTGATATGTGCACCAGAAACATTCATAACAGCATATACCATTGCCATAAGAGCTAACCCATGTGATAATGCAATTCCTGTATTTCCTAGCTTTCCTTGAGTAAACTGATTTGTTAAAACAGAACCAGCAGCTAAGAAAACAAAGCCAAATGTTGCAACTAACTCAGCTAAGTATTTTTTAAATTCCAACAAACCCACCCTTTATACAGCTAATACTCAAAACTTTGCCCGCAGCCGCAGCTGCTGTCGCTTTTGACATTAGGGTTGCTTATCTTAAAACCACCACCCTGTAAGCTATCAACGTAATCAAGCTTTGCACCTTTTAAGAATTGCATATTTTCTTTGCTGACTAATATTTTGACTCCTTTATCCTCAAAAATTAAATCTAAGTCTGTTGTGTTGTCATCAAGCTCAAGACCATATTGAAAACCAGAACAACCACCTGGAATAATCTCAACCCTTAACCCAGAATTTTCCTTGTTATTTTCCTTAAGTACCTCTTTTAGCTTTTCAGCTGCTTTATTTGTAATAATGAAATCTTTGCCTTCGTCAAGCTTTGACTCTTCAA